>JAWXAX010000187.1 GCA_034439735.1 Rhodothermales bacterium
ACCTGCCAACCTGCAACCTGCCAACCTGCAACCTGCCAACCTGCAACCTGCCAACCTGCAACCTGCCAACCTGCAACCTGCCAACCTGCAACCTGCCAACCCCTTTCACCTCGACAGATACAAATTCCGCATTTCGTACGGCCGCTGGAAATGTTCGTCGGTGAGCGCGTCGACAAACGCGATCGCTTCACCGGTGCTTTTCATCTCAGGACCCAGCTCCTTGGGCACATCCGGGAATTTGTCCCACGAGAATACGGGCTCCTTGATGGCGAAGCCCTTCAGTGTCGACTCCAGTAAGCCCCTCTCCCTGAAATCGGCAAGTTTGTCGCCCAGAATCACGCGTGTCGCAATGTTGGTCAGGGCAATGCCCGTCGCTTTGGCCACGAAGGGCACGGTGCGCGAGGCACGGGGGTTGGCCTCGATCACGTAGACGATGCCGTCCTTAACAACCAACTGGACGTTGATCATGCCGATCACGTCCAGGCGGTTGGCGATCTCCGTGACATAGCGCCGGATCGTGGCAATAGTTTCTTCGGAGAGGCTGAAGGGGGGCAACACCGCGGTGGAGTCCCCCGAGTGGACGCCGGCGGGCTCGATGTGCTGCATGATGCCGGAGATCCAGACTTCATCGCCGTCTCGAATCGCATCCGCGTCAATCTCTACCCCATTCTCAAGGAACACGTCTAGCAGGATTTGATTGTCCGGCATGAGCTTGATAATCTGACCGACGTACTGCTCTACTTCTTTTTTGTTGATAGCGATGCGCATCCCCTGCCCCCCGAGCACATAACTCGGCCTCACGAGGATCGGGTAGCCGATACGCTCGGCCACCTCGACGGCCTGGCTGATCGTGCGAGCCGTTCCATACCGAGGGTACGGGATTTCAAGCTCCTTGAGGATGTCCGAAAACTTACCCCGATCCTCGGCATCGTCCATCCGTTCGTAGGAAGTGCCCAGAATCGGGACGCCGAAACGGACGAGATCGGCGGCCAGCTTGAGGGCCGTCTGGCCACCGAACTGGACGATCACGCCGGCGAGGCCCTCCCGCTCGTGCTCGATGATGTTGTACACCCGCTCCCAGAACACGGGCTCGAAATAGAGCTTGTCCGCGATGTCGAAATCGGTCGACACAGTCTCGGGGTTGCAGTTGATCATGATAGCTTCGTAGCCCATCTCGCGGGAGCCCAACACGCCGTGGACGCAGGAATAGTCGAACTCGATCCCCTGCCCGATCCGGTTCGGACCGCTGCCGAGGATGATCACTTTCTTGCGATCGGACGGGATGCTCTCGTTGGAAGTCTCGAAGCTGGAGTAATAATAGGGCGTTTGCGCTGGAAACTCGCCGGCGCAGGTATCGACAAGCTGGAACGTCGGGATCACGCCAAGTCGCTTGCGAAGGTCCCGCACGTCGTCTTCCGTGACCGTGTCCTTGACGAGATAAGCGATCTGGACGTCCGAAAACCCGTGCTGCTTGATGCGACGCATACACGCGGCGTCGATATCGGCCAGGGTATGCGTAGAGATCATATCCTCGAGGCGCACGATGTCCTCGATCTGGCAGAGAAACCAGGGATCGACACTGGTAATGTCGGATACTTCCTCCACGGAAGCACCCAGTTTGAAGGCGTTGCGAATCTGGAGGGTGCAGTCCCAGTAGGGCTTCTGGAGACGCTCGCGGACCTCGGCGCGCGGGCTGTTTTCCCGATCGCCGCCGAGGCCGGCGTAGCCAATTTCCAGGCTCTGCCAGGCTTTCTGGAGACTTTCGGGGAAGGTGCGGCCTATGGCCATCACCTCTCCCACCGCCTTCATCTGCGTGGTGAGCTCTTCATCCACCCCCTCGAACTTGTCGAAGTTGAACCGGGGGATCTTGGTCACCACATAGTCGATCGATGGCTCGAAGCAGGCACTGGTGGTGCCGGTGACTTCGTTCGGGAGTTCATCGAGTGTGTAGCCGACAGCCAGTCGTGAGGCAACCTTCGCGATCGGGTAGCCCGTTGCCTTGGACGCCAGGGCCGAGGAGCGCGAGACGCGCGGGTTGATCTCGATGGCCACCATCCGGCCGGTTTCGGGCTGGACGGCGAACTGGACGTTGCAGCCGCCGGCGAAGGTCCCAATCGAACGCATCATGCGGATCGCGGCGTCGCGCATGTGCTGGTACTGTTTGTCGCTCAAGGTCTGCGCCGGCGCCACCGTCACCGAGTCTCCGGTGTGGACGCCCATCGGGTCGATGTTCTCGATCGAGCAGACGATGATGACGTTATCGTTCGCGTCGCGGAGCAACTCGAGCTCGTACTCTTTCCACCCGAACAGGCACTCTTCGATGAGCACCTCGTGGACCGGGGACATTTCGAGGCCACGCGTCACCTTCCGGTCGAACTCGTCCAGCGACCATACGATGCCGCCGCCCGAGCCGCCCAGGGTAAACGAGGGGCGGATGACCACCGGCACCCCGCCCAGCTCCTGGGTGATCTCCTTGGCTTCGAGCAGGCTTTTGGCAACGCGGCTGCGGCCCTGGTCGATGCCGATCCGCTCCATCAGATCGCGGAATTTCTGCCGATCCTCGGTGATTTCAATGGCATCGATATCGACGCCAATCACTTCGATTCCCATCTTCTCCCAGTAACCCTCCGCGTGAAGACGCTGGGCCAGGTTCAGCGCGGTCTGACCGCCCATGGTAGGAAGCACGGCGTCAGGCTTCTCGATCTCCACGATGGCCTTGATGGACGCCGGCGTGAGCTCGCGCAGATAGATGCGGTCCGCCGTCATCGGATCCGTCATGATGGTCGCCGGATTCGAATTGACGAGCACCACTCTGTAGCCTTCGGAGCGCAGCGCGCGCGCCGCCTGGGTGCCGGAGTAGTCAAATTCACAGGCCTGGCCGATGACGATCGGGCCGGAGCCGATGAGCAGGATGGTATGGATATCGGTTCGCTTGGGCATGGGTAGGGGTCCCGCGGGGCGGGCACATGTATCAGAAAGAGGATAGATGGCGAAGGAAGCGACGCGCTTAGAGGGCCGCGTAGATGCCGGATGAAGGTGCGCGTCTGCCGGCGCGGCCGCTGGCGGCGATATCCGCCAGAAACTCATCGAATAGGTAGGCGCTATCGTGCGGCCCCGGCGAGGCCTCGGGGTGGTACTGGACGCTGAGCCCGGTGAATGCCTTAAAACGCATGCCCTCGAGCGTCCGGTCGTTGAGATTCACGTGTGTCATGGCGGCCACGCGCTCGTCGAGCGACTCGAGTTTGACGGCAAAGCCGTGGTTCTGGGTGGTCACCTCGACCCGCCGGGTCGTCAGGTTCTGCACGGGGTGGTTGGCGCCGCGGTGGCCGACGAACATCTTATAAACCTCGATACCCTGGGAGAGCGCCATCAATTGATGCCCGAGGCAGATGCCGAACATTGGGATGCCCGTCGTGGCGGCGTTTTTCACCATCACGATCGCATCCTTCATCGCACGCGGGTCGCCAGGGCCGTTCGACAGGAACAGGCCGTCGGGTTGCCATCCCAGCACCTCTTCGATGGACGTGTGGGACGGGAATACCCGGACTTCGCATCCGCGCTGCTTGAACATCCGAAGGATGTTAAACTTCACCCCGAAGTCGTACACCGCGATCCGCGGCCCGTCCCCTTCGCAGTAGAGGTAGGCAGCGTCGGTCGTGACGTGGGAAGCCAGCTCCAACCCGTCCATCGACGGCCAGGAACGGGCGCGTTCGACCAGGCTCTCGTCTACCAGGTCGACCGACGAGATGACGGCATTCATCACCCCCTTCGCCCGGATGTGGCGGACCAGGAAGCGGGTGTCGACGCCCGAGATGCCCACGAGTTTGTGGCGCTGCATGAACGAACCGAGTGACTCACTGGCCAGGGGGTTCGAATACCGCTCGGTGAAGGAGCGGACGACCAGGCCGGCGATCATCGGTTTTTGGGCCTCCATGTCGCTATCGAAAGCGCCGTAGTTGCCGATGTGCGGGTACGTCATCATCATCACCTGGCCGTGGTACGACGGATCGGTGGCGATTTCCTGGTACCCCATCATACTGGTATTAAAACACAACTCGCCGCCGGTTTCGCCGATGTGTCCGATGGCTTTACCGGATACGACGGTGCCATCGGCGAGCGCGAGTTTGCAGGGTTGGACGGAGGGAAGAGGAGCGATCTGGTGCATGTCGGTGTCGGGCATTCAGGTTCAGGCCAGAACGTACTGATACAAAAAAACCCTCCCGAAAAACGGGAAGGTTTCAGCCAAAAAATCGGCCGCTTCTACAGATGGACTTGTTCAGCGGTATCGGCAACACGTGCGTCAAGGGCCAATCGGTGAATTTACAGTCGGTGGAGTTAACGGTCGGTAGATTTCAGGGGCGGATTCAAGGTAAGCACGTCGCGGAAAGCGATCAACCTCCAAACGCAATCATCCCCAATACGTTTCATCAAGAAACTGCTGATTTGAAACGAAGTATCTACGGCACCCTTATACACGGCCATCGCCCTTGCGCCCGACACGGACATACGACGACCCGATTGCGTATCGCCTCCGCGTGCTGGGCTGTATACTGGCGAGTCAGTGCCTCCTCTGGGCGGCGTTTCGGTTCTGGCCCATTCAGCCGGCCAGCCCCAATCCCGCACGCGTGTACGATATTGCCGGGCAGGAGATCATCGCGCTGGAGGAAATCATGCCCACGCGGCAGCTCCGCCAGGCCCCACGGCCACCCGCGCCGCCAGTGCCGGTGGTGTCGCCGGACGACATTCTGCTGGACACGGAAATGATATTTGACGACAGGAAGCTGGCGCTGGATGTCTACGGGGAGGAGGAAAACGCGGCCGTGGGGAACGAAGCGATCGCCGCCGGCCTCGCGGCGCCGGCTACAGCCCCCCGGGCCATCCGTTTCGTCGAGCCCGAATATACATCAGAAGCCCGTCGCAACCGGGTGCGCGCCGAGGTGGTCGTTCGGGTGCTGGTAGATGAAAAAGGGGCCGTCGTGGAGGCCACCCTGGTGGAGCGGTACCAGGTGGATGCGGCCGGCGAAAACCGGCAGCCGGTGACAAAGCTGGCGTACGGACTGGAGGAGGCGTCGGTGGAAGCGGCCCGCCGTTGGTTGTTCCAGCCGGCGCGGGAAGCCGGGCGCTCCGTTCGCAGTTACACGACGCTCACCTTCCGCTTCGGCGTCTAAAACCGCGAATCCGCATCCGAGGCGCCGGCCGGCGTGAAGTACGTCGTGCCCGGGTGGTTCAGCGTGGCGATGACCCGCGCGAGTTCATCGAGATGGGCCGGGTTGTTCACGAAGTCGATATGGGTCGCCTTTATGATGAGGAGCGGGCAACGCGTGAACCGGAAAAAGTAGAAGTTATAGGCCTCGTTGAGCGACTCGATATACCCGCGACTCATGCGGGCTTCGTAGCTGCGCTGCCGCTCGTCGATGTTTTTCATCAGCCGCTCCGTGTTGGACTGAAGGTACACCACGAGGTCGGGAGACGGCGTTACCACCTGCATCTGGTTGAACAGCGTCTCATACAACTGAAGCTCGTCGTCCTGCAGGTTCAGGTGCGCGAAGATGCGGTCTTTGTCAAAGATATAATCACTGATCACCACCTGGTGGAACAGGTCGCGCTCCAGGAGCGACTTCTGTTGCCGGAAGCGACTGGCGAGGAAGCTGAGCTGGGTATGGAAGGCCCACCGCTTCCTATCCTCATAAAAGCGCTCCAGAAACGGGTTCTGATTGAACTCTTCGAGGACAAGTTGCCCGTTGAACCGTTGCGCCAGGAGGCGGGCAAGCGACGTCTTGCCGGCCCCGATGACCCCCTCGATGACGATATACCGCAGGTCGTCGCGCAGCGCGCCGGGCGCCTGCTCGGGCGTCCTTTCCGTGCTGTCTATAGTCTCGTCCGCGTGTATCATAGGGTCATGATGGCCAGTGTCCGCAAAAACCTAGGGCCGGCCGGGTCATGAGTCAAGCAGGTTACCGGCAAAAACAGAAACCTTACCGGTATCTTCGCACCGGGCGAGGAGGTCTGCAACTGTCGCGTCAAACGGGGACGGCACAAAAAAATCGGGCGCGATGGCCGCCCAGGGCGCGAGCACGAAACGCCGACGATCGAGTCGTGGATGGGGGATGATCAGATCGCCGGCCGAGAAGGTGAGGGCGCCGTACGCGAGCAGGTCGATGTCCAGCGTGCGCGGCTCCCATCCCACGCGGGTGCGTAAACGCCCGCCCTCCCGCTCGATGGCCTGCGTAATCGCGAGCAATTCGGCGGGAGCGAGGGCCGTGCAGACCTTGACGACGGCGTTGAGGTAGTCGGGCTGCACGTCGTCCGCCGTCTGCGTATGGGCGCGGGTCTCGAAGACCGACGATCCGTGCGTGACGCACACTTGGGGATGTTCGGCCAGCCGGCGAACCGCCGATTGCAGATTGTGGAGGCGGTCGCCGAGGTTGGACCCCAACGCCAGATAGGCTCCGACGACGAGAGACGGCATGTGTGCACGCAGTGACGGATGAAAACGTTGCGTGTAGACGCGTCGCCATCCGATCGGTTCTATCAAAAAAAAGCCCAGCCTTACGGGGCTGAGCTTGAGTTCGCCTCAACGATTGCTCGTTGTCCGGGAGGCGAATACCGTTGGTCGCGGTGCTGGTCAGGCCAGCGAGATGACGCCGAAATAGTCTAATAACAACACGGCATTCATCAACACAAGCATGAACATTAACACCAGCCCCGACACCATATCTTCGTTCGAAAATTCTTCCGTACCCGTTTCCAGGTTGTTCGGATACTCCATGTGCGTCCAGGCTGCAGGGATTTTAGAGCCAGCTCGAGCGGGACCTGATACCGCCCTCCTGCCTCTGAATAGGGTATCGGCGAGTGCTCGGGGCTTCTTAAATAGCCAGGTGATAGTCGTAGAGACGCTCCTGTGGAGCGTCTCCCGACGGCAATCAACCATCCTGAAGGTTTCGACGGGTTTAAACCTCGCAGAGACGCCCCACCGGGGCGTCTCTGCTGCGATGCGTTGGCAGTGTGCATTGAACCACCATCCCCCAAACTTTTCCCCCGGCCGGCCGTAGTTCCTTTCATCCATTCCCAACCGCGAAACAGTTATGGACATGCCCGCCGACGAACCCGAATCTGGCTTCCCTTTCGACGCACTTAACTCCCTCGGCCTGTCCCTGGATCAGGTCGACTGGGAACGCGAACTCAAACGCATCGGCGCCCTGACGGGCAGCGTCGTCGGCTCCTACGTGTCCAGCCGGATGGCCCTATCGCTCGGCCTACGACTCGTTTCGGTCGTTGGAGGCACGTACAGCGGCCTTATCGCCGCCACAGTCGCCTATGAGGCTTGGCGGTATTATTGTGGGAAAGAAGTATAGGTGGGGGGTTACGCTTTGTGATACAACTCGCTGCCGAGTGATTTAAACGACTCGGACTTCTCCTCCATGCCGGCTTTGATGGCCGCCTGCTCGTCCAGGAGCCCCTTCGCCTTTGCGTAGTCGCGCACGTCCTGCGTGATCTTCATCGAACAGAACCGCGGACCGCACATCGAGCAGAAGTGCGCCACCTTGGAGGATTCCTTCGGGAGTGTCTCGTCGTGGTACTCGCGGGCGCGCTCGGGGTCCAGGCTGAGGTTGAACTGGTCCCGCCAGCGAAACTCGAACCGCGCCTTGGAAAGCGCATTATCCCGCGCCTGCGCCCCCGGGTGCCCCTTCGCCAGGTCGGCCGCGTGGGCGGCGATCTTGTAGGTGATCACCCCCTCTCGCACGTCATGTTTGTTTGGCAGGCCGAGGTGTTCCTTGGGCGTCACGTAACACAACATGGCCGTCCCGAACCACCCGATCATGGCGGCGCCGATAGCGGACGTGATGTGGTCGTACGCCGGCGCAATATCGGTCGTCAGCGGACCCAGCGTGTAAAACGGCGCCTCGTGGCACCACTCCAGCTGTTTGTCCATGTTCTCCTTGATGAGGTGCATCGGGACGTGGCCCGGGCCCTCGTTCATCACCTGGACGTCATACTCCCACGCCCGCGTGGTGAGTTCGCCCTGCACCTTCAACTCGGCGAACTGGGCTTCGTCGTTGGCATCGGCGATGGAGCCTGGCCTGAGGCCATCGCCCAGCGAGATTGATACGTCGTAGGCAGCGAGGATTTCGCAGACCTCGTCCCAGTGGGTGTAGATGAAGTTCTCCTGGTGGTGCGCAAGGCACCACTTGGCGAGGATCGAGCCGCCGCGGGAGACGATGCCGGTCACCCGGTTGGCCGTCATCGGGACAAACGGGAGGAGCACGCCGGCGTGCAGCGTGAAATAATCCACCCCCTGCTCCGCTTGCTCGATGAGCGTGTCGCGGAACAGCTCCCACGTCAGCTCTTCCGGCCGGCCATCCACCTTTTCCAGAGCCTGATAAATGGGCACCGTACCCACCGGCACCGGGCTGTTGCGCAGGATCCACTCGCGAGTCTCGTGGATATTTTTACCCGTCGAAAGGTCCATGATGGTGTCGGCTCCCCAGCGGGTGGCCCAGACCATCTTTTCCACTTCCTCGGCGATCGACGACGTGACGGCCGAGTTGCCCATGTTGGCGTTGATCTTCACGAGGAAGTTACGCCCGATGATCATGGGCTCGACCTCCGGGTGGTTGATGTTCGCCGGCACGATGGCCCGCCCCCGGGCGATTTCGCTGCGCACGAACTCGGGCGTGATCTCCGCTGGAATCGCCGCGCCGAACGCATGCCCGGGGTGCTGGGAGAAGATGCCGCACTCTTTCAACGATTCAAGACGCTGCCCTTCGCGGATGGCGATGTATTCCATTTCGGGGGTGATGATGCCCTGTTTCGCGTAGTGCATCTGCGACACTCGCCGGCCCGGCTTCGCCCGAAGCGGGGTGCGGATGTGGTCGAACCGCAGCGGATCGAGACGAGCATCGTCGGCGCGGACCTGGCCGTAGCTCGACGATGGCCCTTGCAGCTCGTCGAAATCCGCCCGCTCGCGAATCCATGGATCGCGAACCGGGGCGATGCCTTTACGCACATCGACCGTGACCGAGGGGTCGGTGTAGGGGCCGGACGTGTCATACACAAAAAAGGGGGGATTGGCGGCGACGCCGAAAAGGGACGGGGTTTCTTCCTGTTCGATTTCGCGCATGGGGACACGGATGTCCGGCCGGCTGCCTTCGACATAGATCTTGCGGGATCCTGGCAGGGGGCGCGTCATTTCGGCCGCGAGTTCGGCGACGTGGGCGTGCGGGCGTTCGACGGAATCGGCGCTGATGGGCGCGCCATCACCGGAGGAGGCAGGAGGCAGTACGGGCATGAGCCTGTTCGCTGGAAAGGTGAAGCGGGTTCAGGCGAAGCCAGCGGCGGGCGGCCGCTCGGAGATTGACGAGTAGTAAGCTTCCCTACGCCGGTGTTAGCCGGATCAGGTTCCAAGGGACTCTCTCAGCCCGACTCGACAGCCAGTATCCGGTCTGTCGCAGCGGCACCCCTAGCTTCGCGGGTCCGTTCGTGCGGACCCGTCGGTTGTATCGCCGTCTGGACGGGATGATCCCGGCCCGGCACGCGTCAGGCGAGGAGCCCGGGGACAACTTTCCCGTGGACGTCGGTGAGGCGGAAGCGCCGGCCGCGGTAACGGAAGTTGAGGCGTTCGTGATCGACGCCGAGCAGGTGCATGAGCGTGGCCTGGAAATCATGCACGTGCACGGGGTCCTCGACGACGTTGTAGCCGAACTCGTCGGTCTGCCCGTACGTGATGCCGGGCTTCACACCTCCACCGGCCATCCAGACCGTGAAGGCGCTCGGGTGGTGGTCCCGGCCAAAATTATCGTCGCTGAGCCGGCCCTGGGAGTAGTTCGTCCGCCCGAACTCGCCGCCCCAGATCACGAGTGTGTCGTCGAGCATCCCGCGCTGCTTGAGGTCTCTCACCAGCCCCGCGGAGGCCTGGTCCACGCTCTTCGCCATCCGCGCGATGTCCTGCGGCAAGTTGCCGTGCTGGTCCCAGTCCTGATGATACAGCTGCACGAACGAGACCCCCCGCTCGGCAAGCCGGCGGGCCAGCAGACAATTGGCCGCGAATGTCCCCGGCGTGCGGGCATCCTCGCCGTAGAGGTCAAAAATATGGTCTGGCTCCTCGCGCAGGTCCGTCACATCGGGCACGGACGTCTGCATCCGGTAGGCCATCTCGTACTGGGCGATCTTCGACTCGATCTCGGGGTCCGCGACGGCGTCGAACTGGAGGGCGCCGAGTTCCTTAATGGCGTCGAGTTGGCGTTTGCGATCTTTATCGGCGATGCCGGGGGGATTGTTCAGGTAGAGCACGGGATCCTTGCTCGCCCGAAACTCGATGCCCTGGTGCTCAGACGGCAGGAAGCCGCTGCCCCAGACATGGGAATACAGCGGCTGTCCACCCGGCCGGCCCTCGGAGAGGAGCACACAGAACGCCGGCAGGTTTTCGTTTTCGCTCCCCAATCCATAACTAAGCCACGCCCCGATCGACGGCCGGCCGCGGTGCTGCGAGCCGGTCTGGATGAAGGTCACCGCCGGGTCGTGGTTGATGGCGTCGGTGTACATCGACTTCACGAAACACACCTCATCCGATATCCCGCCGATGTGGGGAAGCAATTCGCTCACCCACGCCCCGCTATCGCCGTGTTGCGCATAACCGAAGTGCGGCCGGACGAGCGGAAACGAGCGCTGGCCGGCGGTCATGCCGGTCAATCGTTGCCCTTTCCGGATGGAGTCGGGGAGCTCCTCGCCATGACGCTTGATGAGCGTCTCTTTGTAGTCGTACAACTCCAGTTGCGATGGGCCGCCGCTCTGGAAGAGGTAGATGACGCGTTTCGCCTTCGGCGTAAAGTGCGGCCGGCCGAGCACGCCGCCACCCGGGTCGGCTAACGCGTTCATCGGATCGATCAACGAAGCCAGCGCCGCGGCGCCCAGCCCGAGCGTCGTCCGGGCCAGAAAATCGCGACGCGAGTAGTTTTTTGAAAACTGATTACAGTGATGCATAGAGGTCACCGCTTCATAAAGGCTTCGTCGTGGTTCATCATCGTGTTGGCCACGACCGCTAGGGCCGCCGTTTCTGCGGGGTTGAGACCTGGGTCGCGCGGCGCATCGCCAACAGCCAGAAGCTCGAGCGCCGCGGCCGGCTCACGGGAAAATCGGGCCTTTTCGTCGTCGAACAGGCGGGTGAGGACGTTGATTTCGGGATCGGATGGCCGTCGGCCGGTCAGCAGTCGGAAGCCGTATTCAATCCGCTCCGGCAGCTCCTGGCCGGCCTCACGGATCATCCGCTCGGCCAGAATCCGACTGGCCTCGACGAACTGCGGGTCGTTCATCAGGATCAGGGCCTGGAGCGGGGTATTCGTCCGGTGCCGCACAATCGTGCACGTGCTACGGTCCGTCGCATCAAAAGCGATCATCGCCGGATGCGGAGAGGTCCTCCGGTTAAACGTGTACAGGCTGCGGCGGTAGAGGCCGTCTCCCGTGTCCGCTACATAATGCAAGAGGAACTGGGAGAAGGTATTTTTCTCGAACCAGAGGTCGTCCGGCATGTACGGCTTCGCGCTCGGGCCACCGACGGCATCGACCAGCAAGCCGCTGGCCGCCAGCGCGTTGTCGCGGATCATCTCGGCCGGCAATCGATAACTCGCCCCACGCGCGAGCAGGATGTTTTCGGGGTCCACCTCCGCCAGCTCAGGCCGAGGCCGAGAGTCCTGGCGATAGGTGGCCGAGGTGACGATGAGGCGCTGCAACCCCTTCACATCCCACCCCGAATCGACGAACCTGCGCGCCAGCCAGTCGAGCAAATCCGGGTGCGACGGCAGCAATCCCTGATACCCAAAGTCCTCGGGCGTGGCGACGAGGCCGCGGCCAAAGTACATCTGCCAGAACCGGTTGACGGCAACCCGGGCGGTGAGCGGGTGATCCGGGTCGAATAGCCACTGCGCCAGGCCGAGGCGGTTGCGAGGCAGGTCTTCGTCGAAGGCGAGGACGGTCGCCGGCGTACCAGGTCCCACAGCCTCGCCGGGCTGGTTGTAGAGCCCCCGGTTCAGGATATGGGTAACACGCGGCTCGGGCATATCCTCCATCACCATGACCTCCATCACGGGCTCTACGAGCGCGTGTTCGTGCAATCGCAGCACCTGAAGCGCCGTCATGAGTGAGCGAAAGGCGACATCGTCTTCCTGGAGATAGTGAGCGATCCTTTCGGCCCGGCGCTGGGCGTCGGTGAGCACGGATTGGCCGTAGAGCTGCTCCAGTTCGAGCCCGCTCAGCGCCCGGTCGTAGAACCGGATGTCGTCCATGCGCCCGGTAAAAATGCCGTCATTGCCCGTGAAAGCGCGGTAGCTCTTCCCGACGCGTATCGGGCGCGGCTGAGGTTCGTACATGCCATCCACGGGCTGCATGCTCTTGTAGAGGCGATCGAACAGCGTTTCAGAGGGCTGCGGGGCGCCGTTCACGACGAAGCGGACTCCGTCGGCGCGACTCGATCCATCGTACACCAGCGCGACCTGGCTCCAGGCGTTCGGCGCGATGCCGACCGTGGTACGGACGTGGATATAGTTGTGCGGCAACGCGTTGATGAGGCGCACGTTGACCCGGTACAGGCTGTCGAGATAGACCTCGTACCCGCGCCAGTAGGAGTTTTTCTGGCCGGCGTTACCAAACAGCTCGGCGTACTCCTCTTTTTTCTCCGGGTAGGTCCAGATGCTGGCCGTGAACGCCTGATGCCGGTCGTACCCTCCAGCGCCCGGAAGCTCGAAATAGTCGAAATCATAATCCAGCGTAGCCGCGGCTCCTCGGGGTCCTTCCCCGATGGCAATTTCGCCAGATACCCGACCCGCGCGCGCCGGAGCAGCCAGGTTGGGCGTCGTCCCATCGGTGATGCGATCGAGGGGATAGTGGTCGACAAGGCCGGCTGGTTCGCTGCCCGCCGTGGCGTTCTCCCAGAGGCCCGGCTCCCGCTCGACGGCCCGGCGGCGCTCGGCGAGGCGGCCTTCCAGCGCCGTAATGCTGTCTCGGACGGCCGCTAGAGCCACTTCCACGCTGTCCGTAAACAGGGCCAGCATCGGGCCGGCGTTACCGTCGTCGCCCGTCATCCCGACTTCCTTGACGTTATTAAAAAAGGCCGAGAGCTGGTAATACTCCTTCTGCGTGACGGGGTCGAACTTGTGATCGTGGCAGCGGGCGCATTCCATCGTCAACCCGAGGAAGGCCTGGGCGAAGGTGTTGGTCCTGTCGGCGACATATTCGAGCCGGTACTCCTCGTCGACGATGCCGCCTTCGGCCGTCATCTGGTGGTTGCGATTAAAGGCGGTGGCGAGCACCTGATCGGTGGAGGCGTCCGGGTACAAGTCGCCTGCGAGTTGCCAGGAGACGAACTGGTCATACGGCATATTGTCGCGGAACGCCTCGATCACCCAGTCGCGCCACGGCCACATGAGGCGGTAGCCGTCGGCGTGGTAGCCGTGGGAGTCGGCGTAGCGGGCGAGGTCCATCCACTCCACGGCCATACGCTCGGCGTAGGCGGGCGTGGCGAGCAGGCGGTCCACCACGCGTTCGTAGGCATCCGGCGCCGTGTCGGCGAGGAAGGCGTCGATCTCCGCGACGGTGGGCGGAAGGCCGGTGTGGTCCATCGTGACGCGGCGGAGGAGGCGCTCGCGATCGGCCTCGGGGGCCGGCGCGATACCCTCGCGCTCCAGGCGTGCAAGCACAAAGGGGTCGATGGGCGAACGGGGCCAGCCGGCGTCACGAAGTGCGGGCTCCTCGGGCGCTTCGGGAGGCGTAAACGCCCAGTGCGGCTCCCACGCCGCCCCCTGCTGGATCCATCGTCTAAGAAGGGCGACTTCGTAATCGGACAGCGCCAGGTTCGACTCCGGCGGCGGCATCTGAAGTTCGGGGTCCTCGGAGGCGATACGGGTCGCCATCTCGCTGCGGCGCAGGCTCCCGCGCCGGACGGCATAGTGGCCCGGATTTTCGGCGAGTTCGGCAAAGGCCGCGTCCTCGACATCCAGCCGGAGGCCGGCCTCCCGCGTGTTTTCGTCGGGCCCGTGACAGGCGAAGCACCGGTCCGACAGGAGCGGTCGGACGTGGTAGTTGAAGTCCACCGTCTCCGGAAGCCGGACGAGGATATCCGGGTCCTCCGTTACCGGCGGCTGGCAGCCCAGGAGCATGACCAGCGTCACACAGGTCGCGATATGAAGACAATATTGACACATAAAAGCCTACCACCCTTCGCGTTCGATTGTGCCGAGGATGTGCGCCAGGTGGTGCCGGCCGTGCCATGCGTACATACCCACGGTCCAGTCCAGACGCTTGATTCCGGAAACAGGATGCACGTACGTGCGCGCGAGATCCGCCGGCGACAACGACCGCAGGAGGATTGCCCACCGTTCGTGCAGCAACTGCAAGAAATCGAGTCCGTGCGCTGGCGGGAACGCTCTGTAATCCGCCTGCTCCGCCCAGCCCTTTTCATCGTAAGGCCGGATCGTCGGGTTCTCTTCCGTCAACGCCAGTTTAAAGCGTACGATGCTGTTCATGTGACTGTCACCCAGATGATGGATCACCTGGCGGAGCGTCCATCCCTCGGGCCGGTAGCGCGTATCCAGCTGGTCATCACGGAGCCCCGTAACGACGGCGCGGAGATCGCCCGGAAGGGCATCGATCTGATCGATCCAGGCGGCGACTTCTTCCAGATTCGCGACCGGGTCGTGTAGGAATTTGCCGATGGGGTAACGAAGGTCACTCATGGAGTTGGGGCGGGATGGGAAGTTCACGTGTGCCAGGCAGGATACTACTCCAGCGCGTGAGAGACAAGGCCGGACTGTGTCGCCGGCGTAATGGAAAGGGGTGCCATGCAAAAAGCCCTACTTTCGTCTGGAAAGCAGGGCTTTTTGACCGTACGGAAACGACTTGACCCAATGTTGTCCCCAGGCTTCGCAGGGACAACGTCGAGCTTATTTTGAAGCCGGATAATACCAGACCCGCAAGATGCGCCCATGCCGCACTTCAAAGACGCCCAGCGCGACCTGCGACTGGTCGTCTCCCCAGAAAGCGCGTTCGCGTACGGATACAAACGTGCCGGACACGACCGCCGATTCGATCTCAGACCGCGCCGCCGGGATCGCCACGAAATAGGCTTCCATCGCTCCGCGGAACGCCTCGCGTCCCCGAGCCTCGACGTCCATCCGATCCCCTTGTACGCTGAACCACTGGATGTCGTCGTCGATGTGTGCGAGCATACCTTCCACGTCATGCGCGTTGAAGGCGGCCGTCATGCGATAAAATACCGAAAGTGGATCGGCCAGCGCCTGTAAGGGCGGGGCTTCGAGCATGTCCATGGGGCTGGACCCTGACAGATTGAACGAACCTGGGCAGCGCGGCCTTACGGCGGCGACGAGAGAGACACCCCGGGTTTCGACCAGGGCGGTGGGTTCTTAACCGAGTGAATCAGCGGCGTGGGTGTGGGCCGGAGCTGAAACGCGAGGAGCCGATTGCCCGGTAAAAACGGTCGCCGAGTGTGATGGTTCTCGCAGCGCGCGGCATTACACGGTGGTGGTGCCGAGCAACTCCGCCAGTTCGCCGAGGACGGCTGGCTCAACGGCCTCGCCGTTGTAATGGCGAATCAGTCCTTCAACCTGTACCCGGAAGGGTCCCTGATAGGCGCTCAGATCCATGATCCGATGGAGCCCGACGAGCACAGTATAAAACAGCTCGGTCCAGTGAGCGAGAGAACCATCCTCCAGGGCCAGCACATAGCGGTCCGGCCGGCCATACCGATCGCGCACCAGCGAGTGCGTCACGTCCGCCCACACGCTGTAGCCATCGCGCGTATGGTAACGAACCTCCGCGCGACAGTACGGCATCTTGCCGCTGGTCAGTTCCCGATAGATTTGCGTGATGCGGCGCTCTGTCTCTCGGCGTGTATCCGGATGGAGCGTCACCCCCCAGTCCGCCTCCATCTCTTCCCTCGAATACCCCAGGTACGCCTCCAGGGCCGGATCCGCCCGAAGCCACTGGTGGGTTTGTGCGCAAATAATGACAAGCATCGGGCCGCGCGCCGGCGTTTCGGCGGCAGAACGCCGGTACGCGCTATACTCGGTACAATTCCGAAAAAAAGCCGCCTCGGCCAGCAGCAGGTCGCCTATGTAGCGAAACGAAAACGGATTGGACGTACAGGCGCGTTTCACATCGGCGAAGGCACGGCCCGCTACCAGAAGAAAATACTTGTTGATGGTGCGTCGCGCCTTGTCGGAGGCGTCGGACCGGGTAGGGATGATGCTCATGCGCCGGTTTGAGCCGGACCGTGTGTGCCATCGTGAGGGGCAGACGAACGGCCGTCAGACTGATTTGAGGGGAACAGTTCGGTGCCGTAATCAAATCAATTTCCACCCAGGTGTGTGTCACAAATCCTTGACGATTTTGCGCCGCTCTATGACGATTGTGTGACCGAACGTGCGGTGGCCGGCCCACTCATGTGTGTATCAGACGACCCGTTCGCCGAAAGTCGCCACCATCCGATCGATCTCATCGAGCGCGTACCGCGCCAGTTCGCGCTGTTTACGGACGCCCTCGGGATCGGTGCACTCCAGATCGCCCAGAATGATCAGATTCTCGTCGTTCAGCTTGTTGGCGTCGCCTGTATAATTAAAGCTGCCCGCGATGACGATCGACTCGTCAATCACCATCAACTTGTGATGTAGCTTCGACGGCATCGGTCCTGGCCGGCCCGGCGTGGGGATGAGATGCAACTCGACGCCGGCGGCGTGAAGCAGATCCTTGGACGACCACGACTGATTCGCCTGCGACCGGTGCAGGGCCCCGCGTATCACAACCCCGGGCCGCTCCTTGACCAGCGCCAGTTGATCGTCGATGCCCGAGGACTGCGCGAACGTGAAGATGGCAAAATCGATGCGCGACCGCGCCTTGGCAATCTGCTTCATCATCTCCATCTCGGGTGCATGCTCGGGCGCGAAGAGCACCTTTACCCGCACGCCGGCGAGGAGTTTGACGAGCGGTTTAGGCCCATGTATGTCGCTCTGCGCCCCGAAGCGGCCTTGCTGGATTTCCGAGAACTCGAGGTCGTACGCCTTTGCCACATCCCGGTCGTGCACGATGACGAGGTGATTCAGATTCTTCGATGTATCGGTGGTGGTGAAATTCGCCGATCCCGTCAGGACGGATTGCTTATCTCGCACCATAAATTTCTGGTGGAAGATGTGCGGATTAAAGTCCGAGTTCACCCTGATTGCCGCGCGCAGAATCGCGTTGTGCAGTGTGCGATTGATCTCTCGCGCACCCCCGGCCTCGAAGGGGTTCGCGGCCACCGAACCGGACACCAGGTAATCGGCCTCGAGGACCAGCTTGACCAGCACCCTGCGCTTGCGGGCGCGGATGATGGCCTCGGCGATGGCCGGCGAATCTAGCTCCTGGACTGCGACAAACAGGCTCTTTTTAGCGCCATCGATGAAGCCCACGATGGCCTGCTCCAGGTCGTCCGCTCCCCCGAGTTCGAGTGGGCCCATGTAGAGTTCGATGGCGTCGGCGATGGCGGGCAAGGCATGTACCTGGGTTAGAAGGTGAGTCCGAGGCGATCCCGGAAGAGGATCATGTGGTGTACCTCGTGGCCGGCAATGGCATAAATCAATGCCGCCGGCGTCACCGGGTGGTTACTGGCCGTGCCCCGCCGCGCAAGCGCTTCGTCGCTCAGCGAAGCCACGAGCGCACGGGTAGCCCCTCGGACGGCCTCGAACTCATCGGCCAGCGAGACCAGGGTTCGCGTTTCGAAGCCGGCGTTGCGGACGTACAGGTCCTGATCGAAACTCGGCAACGGCCCCGTCTCCCCGCGCGCAATACACATTGCCCGGTATGAAAAAACCCTCTCCGTATCACTCAGATGACCCAGGATCTCCCGGATCGACCACTTTCCCTCTCCATAACGGATATCTCCTTGCAATTCAGTAAGCCCGCGAGCCAGGTGGCAGGCCGCGGGGTTTTTTGCCAGCAGGATTGACGACCACTCGGCCTCCCGGGCACGGGCGATATAGGCGGCGAGAAAGGGCGAGTAGTCGCCGGGTGCCGGCGGCGCGATGTGATCGAGCAGCGCATGCGGAGTAGCTGGATGTTGACTCATAATCGTCTGGCTATCGATGGAAAAGCGGTGGAAGATACGCGATGTCCGGCTGAAGTAAGCAATACGTTAGCGGGGCGTTAGACTTCCGTGATACACCCCCCGGGGGGTGGATGGTATACTGTGAAGCACAAGTTTTACCCCCTTCACACACAACCATAACGATAACGCGACATGAAATTCATCCACACGCTTACCCTCGTCGCCGCGCTCACATTCGCCGGCTGCCAGGACTCCCTCAACGACGCCAACTCGGTCGCCGGCGACCTCGAAGCCTCGTCCGCCGCGAACGAAAAAGCCTACGGTGGCGGCGACGCCGTCTACCAGGTGCGCGTCCGCAACGTGACCAAGGGTCAGCCGTTCACCCCGCCCCTCGCCGTTACCCATAGCGCCGCGGCGGACCTCTTCAGCGTGGGCGATAAAGCCAGCGTCGGGATCATGGAGATTGCCGAAAATGGCAACCTGGATCCGTTGCTTGCCGCGCTGACCGACAACCCGGAGATCGGCGACCTAGTCGTGGCCGTCGATGGCGACGTCCCACCGCTGCTCGCAGGCGAAGAAGTGACGTTCGAAATCACCTCCACGCCCGGCAAGCGCCACTTCTCGTTCGCGGCCATGCTCATTTGCACGAACGATGGCTTCACCGGTGTTGATAGCCAATTGCTACCTCGCCAAGTCGGTGAGGAAATCGCCCTCGGCATCAACGGCTACGACGCCGGCACGGAGCTCAACACGGAAGACTTCGCCGACATCGTGCCGCCCTGCCAGGGCCTGGTGGGGATCTCGTCGGATGACGCCGGGACGGGGATGAGCAACCCCGCCCTTGCCGAAAACGGTTCCATCGCCCATCACCCGGGCGTCGAGGGCGGCGACGACCTCGTGCCGGCCGTACACGGCTGGAACGATCCCGTCGCGAAGGTGCACATCCGTCGCATCCGGTAAGAAGTGGCTTAAGGATTAACGATTGAAGATTAAATGATTCGAGGTTCAAGGAACGGCCCCCTTAACCTCGAATCTTTAATCTTTAATCGCTTTCAAGCGTCCACATCCGTGATAAAGCCCACGTTGAGCGGAGCCACCACCTCCATGCCGCTGGCCGAGACGAGCCGGACCTGCGAGCCGTCGGCCTCGGGGACGATGCGCTCGACGCGGTCGAACCCCGCCGGCACCGGTTGAACGGCCATGATATACCGGATAACCAGCGGCTTGTCCACCTCGGCGTTAAGGACCGTCGGGAAACCGTCGGCCTGGAGCGGGTTGTTGTCCGCCGAGCCCGCCAGGCCGTAGTGGAAATACGCCGTCACCTCTTCGAGCCCCAGTACATTTTTATGCCGGCTATTCCACGGGGCATAGTGCCGACCTCCATTCGAGAACCAGAAGATCGTATTTCGGAGGACGCGCGGGTCCTTGAGCGCGAACCAGACGTAACCGGCGCGGGGAAACGTCACCGCCGTCCACGCCACATCGAGGCTTGGGTCGGACACGATCATCGCCAGATCCTCATAGCCGCGGCGCGCCGGATACCGGGTCAGATCCACGGATTCACCCGTGATCGCCGGCACGGCATCCAGGCGCTCGAACGAGGCGTCGGCGGCGAGGAACGAGTAGCCAGGGTTTTCGGGCCGTTCCAGGGGTTCAGGAGCCGTGCGGGCCCAGACGAACGGGCTCGTAGAGATCACACCGCTGCCGGGTTCTTCCGGGAAGGCGAGCATGGCGTGATGGCCGGGACTGATGGGACCGCTCATGCCGGACAGCGCGTGTTCGCTGTAGATGGCGTGGTGGTTTTCGACGAGCGTGATGCGCTTATCGATTCGGCCGGCGCGGACCCGCGTGGCCAGGCTTACATGCAGCACCGTGCGGCCGGCCTCGTGCAGAATCCCCTCCAGCCGCCACCGCTCGTTGGACGACTCGCCGTGCGGCGGGTGTTGCTCGCCGCCGAACGCCACGTCGTTTGAGCCAAAAGGGAGGCACAAGAAATCGCCCCGCAAGCTCTGCATCATGGGCGGCAAGCCGGCCACGGTCTCCGGCTCGTTCCACCACGGCGCGATATGGTACGGCGCAATGACGCAATCTTCGAATAAAAACCGGACAGGGCCGATATGCCCGCCCTGCTCCGCTACGGCGAGTTCTACCGTTGGCGTGCCGATGCGCCAGGAAGGTTGGCCGAATACCGATTCGAGCATGGAAAGGATGAGGATGGATGGACGGAAGGAGGGCCGGCTTACCGCGTGGCACGGACGGTGCCCCCCAGTTCTACGCCAAGGCCGCCGTCAATGCGGACCGACTGGCCGGTGATAAAGGTCGCCTCGTCGCTGCACAGGTAGGCGACGAGGCCGGCAATTTCATCCGCCGTGCCGATGCGACCGGCGAGGTGCATCTGGCGGACTTCTTCGTAGAGCGCGTCCGGGTCGCCGGATTGCTCCGCCGTCCACCGCACCATCGGGGTATCGACGGTGCCCGGGCAAACGGCGACACACCGGATCGTCGGGCTAAAATCGATGGCGATGCTCCGCGTCAGCCCCAGCATCGCCGTTTTGCTGGTGGTGTAGGGCGCGACATTCGCCTGGGAATGGTACGCTTGGACGCTAGACATATTGATCACCACGCCGGCGCCCCGGCGCTGCATGCCGGGTATAACAGCCCGCGCGCAAAGAAACGCACTCTTCAGATTGACAGCCATCACCCGGTCCCACTCCTCTTCCGTCGTGGACACCACCGTCCCGTAATGCTGGATGCCGGCATTGTTAACCAGTATGTCGATGTCTCCGAATGCGTCAATCGCCGCTTCAACCGCGGCAGCGACGTCTGCCGATCGCGACACGTCACAGGCGAAAAAACGTAGCCTATCACCCGTCTCGAGCACGTTGCCGGCAGGATCGACATCCAGCACGGCCACGCGAGCGCCTTCCGCATGCAGGCGATGGACGATGGCGGCCCCTATCCCTTTGCTTCCACCGGTTATGACGGCGGTGCGGTCCCTGAAACGCTCCATGGATCTCCGTTGATGGCCGGCAGGCGCCTGGTCCTGAATCAGGGACCGCCGATGAGAAAGCGAATGTTTATACGGAGCGTAAGATAGCGATTGGCCGGAACGAGACCATATGTGTGGAGTATGTTTCATTTAACCAACCGATCCGTAGCATGCAGGATTCCACACTTCCCACGCGCCACGGCCGGGCCGCCGGCTACAATCCTCCCAACCGGTTCGAGCCCATGCATCTGGAAGAGGACCCAGCCGAACTAGACCCGGCCGAGCTTCGCCAGATCAAAACTCTTTTTTTTCACGACACCTCGAAGTCCGCCCTCTCCAAAAACGACAGCCCGGACATTCCTTTTACCTATAGCATCAACCCGTATCGAGGCTGCGAACACGGGTGTATCTATTGTTATGCCCGCCCCTCGCACGAATACCTGGGGTTCTCCGCCGGGCTGGACTTCGAGTCCCGCATCGTCGTCAAGCAGGACCTGCCCCGGCTCCTCGCCGAGGCTTTCGACCGCCTGTCCTGGCAGCCGCAGCCGATCATGCTCTCCGGTAACACGGATTGTTACCAACCTGTCGAACGACGGCTCAAGATCACCCGCGCCTGCCTGGAAGTCTTTGCCCGGTATCGCAACCCCGTCTCCGTCATCACTAAAAACGCCCTCGTCACCCGAGACCTCGACGTTCTTGAGGAGCTCGCCGCGCTTAACCTGGTCCATGTGGCGATGTCGATCACCAGCCTCAAGCCGGATATCATCCAGGCGATGGAGCCGCGCACCTCGCGGCCAGCGGCGCGGCTTCGCGCCGTCGAACAACTCGCCGCCCGCGGCATCCCGGTCGCGGTAATGGTTGGGCCCGTGGTGCCCGGGCTGACGGACGAGGAGCTGCCGGCCATCATCGAGGCCGCCGCCGCGGCCGGCGCGACGCGGGCCTATTACGTGATGCTCCGGCTGCCCGGACCCGTGCGCGAACTCTTTCTATCCTGGTTGGAACGCGCCTATCCGGACCGTAAACAGCGCGTCATCAACCGGCTGACCGACCTCCGGGGCGAGTCCCTTACGGACGGCCGCTTTGGCGTCCGGATGCGTGGCGAAGGGCACTGGGCCGACGTGGTGAATCGCCTGTATCGCATGACCTGCCGCCGGCTCAACCTGAATCAACCCGGATCCTCGCTGGCCACCGAGCACTTTCGACGACCAGCTACCGATGGACAGCTGAGTCTGTTTGCGTAGCGTAATCGTCCATGGCCTCGAAAGAGCGTTCCACAGGCGTTCCATCGCCGCAGCTGCAACGTGTATTCTTGACCATCATTTAGCATAGACGGGCCGGCCAGTGTACCTTGCGTCTATCGTGTTTCCGGCTCAACCCAACCCAGAACCTCTCGCATGGCTCGTAAGAAACTCTCGGTGCTCGTCGCAGGCTGCGGCAACATGGGTACCTCGCATGCCCGCGCTTACCACCGTCTCGAAGCCTTTGAAATCGCCGGCCTCGTCAGCCGCCAGCCCGAAAGCCGCAATCGGCTCTCCGCTGAACTAGGCGGGCTGCCTACGTTCGCCGACTTCGACGAAGCGCTCGCGGCCACTCGGCCGGATGTTGTGTCGATCAACACCTACCCCGAGACCCATGCCGAATACGCCCGGAAGAGCCTCGAGGCCGGCGCTCATCTATTTGTCGAAAAACCCCTCGCCAACACGGTCGAGGAAGCACAACAGATCGTCGACCTCGCACGAGATCACAACCGAAAACTCGTCATCGGTTACATCCTGCGCGTACATCCAGCATGGACCCGGTTTATAGCGATCGCCCGCACCCTCGGCAAGCCGCTCGTCATGCGGATGAACCTCAACCAGCAGAGCAGTGGAAAAACCTGGGAGACGCACAAGAACCTGATGAAGACGATGTCGCCGATCGTCGACTGTGGCGTTCACTATGTCGATGTGATGTGTATGATGACCGGCGCCAACCCGATGCGCGTCAGCGCGATCGGGGCGCGGTTATCCGATGAGATCGCGCCGGATATGTACAACTACGGACAGCTTCAGGTGACCTTTGACGATGGGTCCGTGGGATGGTATGAGGCTGGCTGGGGGCCGATGATGAGCGAGACGGCCTTCTTCGTAAAAGACGTGATCGGACCGAAGGGCTGCGTGAGCATTGAAGACAAACCCGCCGGCACAAGCGACACAGTCGACGATCACTCCAAAACCGGACGCCTCCGGCTCCACCATAGCGCCATGGGCCCCGACGGACGCTTCGCGAAACAAGACGACCTGATCGACACCTCCGACGAGCCTTCCCACGACGGGCTCTGTGAACTGGAGCAGCGCTTTCTGCTAAACGCGATCGAGAACGACGTCGACCTTTCGGATCATGCGCGAGAAGCCGTGAATAGCCTCAAGGTGGTGCTTGCGGCCGACGAGGCCTTCCGCACGGGGCGCGTCGTTTCGCTCTAGCACTGGCTCCCTGAGACGCCCACATATTGTCTATTTTGGGTATACTTCTGTCACCCCGCCATTGCCTCTTCAGATCCGAACCTGCATGCGCATGCACCTGCTTTTGCTGGCCCTGGTGGCCCTGTGTTTCGCCCGGCCGTCAACGGCACAGCAACCGGTCACGACCGAAGACTACGCCAGGGCCGAGTCCTTCCTCGCCACGAATACCTGGCCGCTCGTCTACCGCAGTGGTGTTCGCCCGACGTTTCATGCCGGAGATCGCTTCTGGTACGCCGTCTCGACGCCGGCCGGCACGGAGTTCGTCACCGTGGATCCGGCCCGGAAAACCCGCGCCCTCGCCTTCGAGCACGACCGCCTGGCCAGCGCGTTATCCACAGCGGCGGACACCGCCTATTCGGCCGAACGCCTTCCATTTTCCAGCATCGAGCCCTCCGCCGACGGCCGCTCCCTCGCCGTTATCATCGAGCGCACTCGGTATGAATGCGACCTCCGGGCGTATACCTGCGCCGGAGCGCCTCACAGCGCCCCGCGCCTCGATCGCCGTAGCGTTCCCTCGCCCGATGGCCGCCTCGCCGCCTTCATCCGTGATAACAACCTGTGGGTCCGCGATCAGCAAACTGGCGACGAGACCCCTTTGACTACCGACGGCGTGACCGACTTTGGGTACGCCACCAATAACGCCGGCTGGACGCGCAGCGAAACCCCGGTCGTATTATGGTCCCCCGATTCCAAAAAAATCGCCACGTTCCAACATGACGGGCGGGGTGTCGGAGAGATGTACCTGACGTCGACCGAAACCGGCCGGCCGAAGCTCGAAGCCTGGAAATATCCCCTGCCCGGCGACAGCCTCTTCTTTCGGATCGAACGCGTCGTGATCCATGTAGACGACGCGCGCGTCGTCCGCCTCCAGATGCCGCCCGACCCGCATCGCGGGACGACAACGGACCACATTGCCGGTCAGGGCGGCCGCTTCCTCGATGTGGAATGGAGCTCCGACAGCGATCAGCTCGCGTTTGTCTCCAGCTCGCGTGACCATAAGGTGGCCACCCTGCGTGTGGCCGACCCGGAAACGGGCGTCGTTCGGGATGTGTTGACGGAGAAGACCAATACGTACTTCGAATCCGGCTTCAGCGATGAAAACTGGCGTGTCCTGTTCGAAACCAATGAGGTATTGTGGTTCTCCGAGCGCGACAATTGGGGGCATATGTACCTCTATGATTTGTCGACCGGCGAGCTGAAGCAACAGATCACGCAGGGAGAATGGGCCGTGCTGGATATGAAGCGGGTCGATGCCCGGGGCCGTACCCTGTATTTCACCGCCGGCGGACGCGAACCGGGAGACCCCTATTTCCATCGCCTGTACCGGATCGGGATGGATGGCAAAAATCTGCGCCTGCTGACCGCAGAGGATGCGCATCACACGATCGCGTTCGTGCCCTCGGGCGATTTCTTCGTCGATACCTATTCCACGTCCACTACCCCGCCCGTCAGCGTGGTGAAGGATACGGATGGACGGACGGTCGTCGAACTCGAACGCGCGGACATATCTGCCCTGCAGGCCGCCGGCTGGCAGCCACCGATCCCCTTCACCACGAAGGCGCGCGACGGTGTGACCGAGTTGCACGGGCTGATGTATCGACCCTCCAACTTCGATTCCACCCGGTCCTACCCGGTCCTCAATTATCTGTACCCCGGCCCTCAGTCAGGCAGCGTGGGCACACGCAGCTTCGTGCCGGCGCGGAGCGATAAACAGGCCGTCGCCGAGCTGGGCTTCGTCGTCATCGAAGTCGACGCCATGGGCACCCCCGGCCGCTCGAAGTCCTTCCATGACGCCTATTACGGTAATATGGGCGACAACGGCTTACCGGATCAAATAGCGACGATACAGCAGCTCGCCGATCGGCACGGGTGGATCGACGACAACCGCGTAGGCATCTGGGGGCATTCGGGAGGCGGCTTCGCCTCGGCGGCCGGCGTCCTCCGATATCCCGACTTCTACGATGTCGCCGTCTCCAGCGCCGGCAACCATGGCAACCGCCTCTATGAAGACGACTGGGGCGAAAAATGGCAGGGACTGCTGGAAGAAGGGCCGGATGGGACAACCAACTACGACAACCAGGCCAATCAACTGGTGGCCGGTAACCTGAAGGGCAAACTCCTGCTCGCGCACGGCAACATGGACAACAACGTCCCGCCCTACAACACGCTCGCCCTGGTCGACGCGCTCATCAAAGCGAATAAGGATTTCGACCTGCTCATGATCCCGAACGCGCGCCACGGATTTGGCGACGCGAACAACTACTTCATGCGCCGGCGGTGGGACTACTTCGTTCGTCATCTGCTCGGTGTCGAGCCGCCGCAGGGGTATGAAATTGGCCGGCGCATGGAAGTGCAACAGCCCACGGGTTGATGCGTACTGTCCGCCATCCAACGTTGCAAGTGACCCCTATCCCTAGCATGGTAAATACCGCGCGTTTTGCGAACGTACGGCGGTTTTGCGTCTGTGCCGCCGCGTTTTCTCTTCTGTGGACACCGTCAGGCCGTGCCCATGATCGCCCCGATCCAGAACTGGTCCGCCCCACCGAAGTACCGCTGCCTCGCCTCGAGGGTGAGGAAATCGTGATCGATGGCGCGCTTGATGAACCGGCCTGGCTGGAAGCCGCCCTGCTTACCGGTTTTTCAGCATACCTGCCCGTCGATGGCCGTCCGGCCATCGATACCACGCATGTGCTGGTCTGGTACTCCCCGACCGCCATCCACTTCGGCATCCGCGCATTCGAAACGCACGATGAGGTCCGCGCCACACTGGCCGACCGCGACAAGATCGAGGGCGACGATTCAATCCAGCTCATTCTGGATACGTATAACGACCGCCGCCAGGCCGTCATGATCGGCGTCAATCCGCTCGGACAACAGGCCGATGGCATCCTCCGCGACGCCACGGGCCTCAGCGGCGTCGGGGGCGGAACGCTCTCGCGGGCCTATATCGTCGATCTCAGTCCGGACTTCCTCTATGAATCCCGCGGCCGATTGACAGAAACTGGCTATGAAGTCGAGATCCGGGTACCGTTTAAAAGCCTCCGGTATCAGGCCGACTTCGTGCAGGACTGGGGGTTCAACATCATCCGCCAGGTGGCCCATTCGGGGTATGCCAGTACGTGGACCCGGGTGCTCCAGGGCAACGCGTCCTTTATGGCGCAGGGGGGCACGCTGCGCGACCTGACGGATCTGCGGCGCGGCCTGGTACTGGACATCAGCCCGGAACTCACCAGTTCGGTGAACCGCGTGGATGCGGCGGCCGGCTGGGACGTGGACGCCCGCGATCCGCTTGGTATGAACGTGCGCTGGGGCCTCTCGAATAACCTGACGCTCAACGGAACCGTCAACCCCGATTTCTCGCAGGTTGAAGCCGACGTCGCCCAGATCCAGTTCGACCCCCGCCGCGCCGTGTTCGTGCCCGAGAAGCGGCCCTTCTTCCTCGACGGGATCGAACTCTTCCAGAGTCCGTCCCAGCTCATCTACACCCGGCGCATCGCGAACCCTGTCGGGGCGGCGAAAATCACCGGCAAGGCCGGCAAGACCAACGTCGCCTTCCTATCCGCCGCCGACAACAACGAGTTTTACCTGAAAGACCTGGACGCCCGCTACTTTAACGCTCTCCGGCTCCGGCAGGACCTCCGCGGCCAGAACACGGTGGGCCTTACCTACACCGACAAGATCGACGGCAACCATTGGAATCGCCTCGGCGCCGTCGACGGTCGCATGGTGTTCTCTAAGATCTACTCATTCACCTACCAGACCGGCCTCAGCGCCACGAGCGACGCCGGCTCGGTGGATATCGCGCCCATGTGGTACCTCTCTGCCAGCGCCTCGGGCCGAAAGTACGGCGCCCGGTTCTCGACGACGGGTTACCACGGTCAGTTCAACGCGGAATCCGGCTTCATCGAACGGACCGACGTCGCCACGATGACGTTTCAGCCGCGCGTCACCTGGTTTGGCGAACCCGGAGCCGGCGTCGAGTCCTTTACAACCGGCATCACCCTGGATGGCACCTGGGATTACGACCGGTTCACCGCCGGCACGGGCCCGAACGACCGCAAGCTGCACGGTAACACCAGCTACCGCTTTAGGGGCGGCTGGGCGGGCGGGACGTCGGTCTTCTACGAGTCCTTCAAATACCCGGACGGATTGTATACCGATTTCTTCGTTCAGCGCCGCGAAAACGGGGCCCCGGTGGACACCGTCGCTTACACGGGCACGGATCGACTGACCAACCTCGGCTTCTGGACGACGCTGCAGACGCCGCAGTTCAAAACGTTCTCCGGCGACCTCTTTCTCGTCACCGGCCGAGACGACAATTTCTTCGAGTGGGCGCCGGCCGACATCTACTTCATCGACCTCGGGCTCAACTGGACGCCCACGGATCAGCTCCGTCTGTCCCTCCTGTACAACCACCAGCAATACGTCCGCGCCATCGACAAAAGTACCGTTGGATTGCGGCGTGTGCCGCGGCTGAAGGTGGAGTATCAGATCACCTCCGCCTTGTTCGTGCGCGTGGTCGGGCAATACGACGCCAACTTCGTCGATGTCCTGCGCGACAACTCGCGAACCGAGGACCCCATTCTGGTGCTCGACCGGGAGACCGGCGTGTTTGCGCCAACCGTCGTGCGCAGGTCGAATAACTTCCGGGCGGACTGGCTGGTGTCCTACCGCCCCAATCCGGGCACCGTGTTTTTCCTTGGATACGGCAGCAGCCTACGGGAGCCGAATACCTACCGGTTCACCGACCTCCGACGCATAAACGACGGGCTGTTCTTCAAACTCAGCTACCTATTCCGCGTCTGACGCCGGCAGCCGCTCGATGGCCAGGCGAAGGCGGCGCACGCAGGTGTCGCGTCCGAGGGTTTCGAGCAACTCGAACAGGCTCGGCCCGTGGGTGATGCCGCTCACGGCGAGTCGTACAGGGTGGATGATCCGGCCAGCGCCGGCGCCGCGTTCTTCGCCGAGCAGGCGGAGCTGCTCTTCGCAACCGGCGGCCGTGAAGTCGGGTAGCGCCTCGAGGCGGGCCGCAAAGGCGTCCAGCAGGGCCGGCGAGTCCGACTTCCAGCGTTTGGCGACCCCGTCCGGGTCGTAACCGGCCGGCTCTTCGAAGAAGAAACGCCAGGTCGTGGTCAGCTCACGCAGAAACGTGATGCGGTCCTTCATCAATCCGGCCACCCGCCGCAGATAGGCCTCGTCGGCCTCGAGCCCCGCGGCCTGGAGGTCCGGCCGGATCCGTTCGGCCAGCACCGCGTCGTCCAGCCGGCGCAGGTGTTGCTGGTTGAACCAGTTCATCTTGTCCGGACTGTACTGCGTCCCCCCCTTGCCGATCCGCTCCAGGGAAAACACTTCGACGAGTTCATCGAGCGAGAAAACCTCCTGCTCGACACCCGGATTCCACCCCAGAAAGGCCAGATAGTTGACTAGCGCCTCCGGTTCATAGCCAAGCTCGCGGTACTGGCGGACGTTGACCGGTATGCCCATCTTGTCCGCATTTCTCTTGGACAGTTTACCCCCGTTCGGGCTCAGGATGAGGGGAAGATGCGCCGTCTGCGGCGGCTCCCAGCCGAGCGCGCGATACAGTAGGATGTGTTTCGGGGTAGACGACAGCCATTCCTCGCCGCGCACGATGTGCGAGATGTGCATCAGGTGATCGTCCACCACATTCGCCATGTGATAGGTCGGCATGCCGTCCGACTTCATCAGCACCTGATCGTCCACTTCCGCGCTCTGGAAAACGACCGTGCCCCGGACGATGTCGTTAAACTGGATCGCCTTACCCACGGGCACGTTCAGACGGACGACGTAGGCCTCGCCGGCATCCACCCTCGCCTTCACCTCGGCCGCCGGTATCGTGTAGGAGTTACGCATCGCGAGGCGCGTCTCCGTATCGTACCGCGGATTGGGGTTATCCCCGGTCGTGAGCCGGTCTCGCATCGCCTGCAGTTCATCCGGCGTATCGAAGGCGTAATAGGCATTCCCCTCCGCGAGTAGGCGATCGACGTAGGCTTTATAGATCGACTTCCTTTCGGACTGGTAGTAGGGGCCAAAGGGCCCTCCGATCCGCGGCCCTTCGTCATACCCCATGCCGGCCCAGGACAGCGCGTCGAGGATATCCTGTTCGGCATCTTCGACGAAGCGCTCGCGGTCTGTATCCTCGATCCGCAGCACGAAGGCGCCGCCATGCCGGCGGGCGAAAAGGTAGTTGTAGAGCGCCGTCCGGAGACCACCGATGTGAAGCAGTCCGGTCGGGCTCGGGGCGAAGCGCACCCGTACGTCAGTCATATATCAGCCACGTATCGAAATCCCTGGGTCCAGAATAAAGAGGGGTCAAGATACGATAGCCGACCGGACGAGGGGCGGGCTAGCCCAATTTTCGAATTGCGCCAGGGTCGCTGTAGCTGTCCACTGGAGCCGTCATGTCTCAGTCATCGTGCTGCGCCGCCTCAATCGTCAGACCCGGGTAAAAGACATACAGCGTGGCTGTTCCCGCTTGCGTAGGGGAAAGATCGGTGAACTCGATGGTCTCATCCATCCCGAAGACCTGCCCGGCGGCGGCATTTTCCGGTGCGTTGGCGGGAAAAAGCAGGCCGCTCAAAAAGACCAAGGAGGCGGCGATGACGACGGCGCGATAGGAAAGCGGCGTCTTGTGTTGCCACAATGAGCGGCGATCGCCGGCACGGTCAACTCGACTCGTGGTGACGCGCAACGCATCGAGCTTCTTAAAAAACCCATCGTCAAACGCCGGCGGCACGGCGAGGGGTTCAGTGCGGATCATGCGGCGAAAGTGCATGAATTGCTCGAGTTCTACCCGGCATGCCCTGCAGCCGGCCAGGTGGGCGAACAGGGCGGACTGATCCTCCAGCCCGAGTTCACCGTCGATAAAGAGATTCAGCGCCTCGAGGGCGCTATCCAGATCCACATCCTCCGAATGGATCAGCCGTTTATTCGATTCCGTTGACATAAGCTATTCCGGCTCGCATACTAAAAAAACCGACACAGGACTTTCCATGCATCACCGCACTCCGATCTTCGGGGCATCACTCCCGAGTGCTTCTTCGAGGTATCTGGCCAGTGTCCGACGAGCCTTAAACAACCGCGATTTCACAGCACTCAGCGAGCTTCGCGTAATCGCAGCGATTTCTTCATACGAAAGGTTCTGATATTCCCTGAGCACGATGACTTCTCGATACTCCGGCTTCAGGGCGGCGAGGTATCGATTTACCATCGCCACCTGTTCATTCTTCTCCATCTGATGGATGGGCGTAGCTCCCTCCCGGCGCATCGTGGGAATATCCTCGTGCTCCGGCTCAAGCGCGACCTGCCACCCCTGTCGTCGCAGCTGATTCAAGCACTGATTCCGAGCGATGGTGAACAACCACGATCGAAAGGCGTCCGTCTTGATCAGCCGATCCCGGTGTTCATAGACACGCAGAAACGTATCCTGCATCGTATCGCGCGCTAACTCGCGATTGAGGAGCATTTTTAAGCAGAATGCGTACACAGCACCCTTGTAGCGATTGTACAGCGACACGAAGGCAAACTCGTCGCCGCTTGTAAACGCTTCGATGAGGGCTTTATCCGGCTGCGGTATTTCGTTCGATGGCATGTCCATTCGTTCCGTGAATCCGCGTTATGGCTGTAGAAGTACGACCTTCCGGATATGTAAAAGTTGCCGGCTCATGAACCTATGGCGACCCTGCAACGTTTGTGGCACCAGGAATCCGGGCAACAGCCCCTCTCCGGATCGTTCCCCCCTGTGGCTACTTAGTGTGTAATCCGTTCATTTTCTCCAGTACACGTACGCTCGATAGAATCATGGCAAACCTTGAAATACGAACGCCCTTGCGTTCACTCTTTCTGATCGCTCTTACGGTCGCCGGCATCGCAGTGGCCGGCTGCAGCGGCGCCGGCCGCTCCACGTCCACCCCGAACATCCCGCCGGACGCCGTCGCCCACATCGCCGGACAGTCCCTCTCCCTGGATGAGTTCGAAACGCGGTATGCGCGCTCGGTGGGCGGTCGCCAGCAAGCGATCGAGGACAGCCTGGCTGAATATCGGGACTTCCTGAATCGGTACACGGATTTCCGGATGAAGGTGCTGTATGCCGAGGAACTCGGGTTCGACCAGGATACGACGCTACTGAGCGAGATCGATGCCTATCGCAAGCAACTGGCTCGGCCTTACTTGCTCGAACGAGAGATCATGGAGCCCATCCTGCGGCAGCTATATGAGCGGCGGCAGCAAATCGTGGATGCGAGCCACATCCTCGTCCGCGTCGCGGAGGATGCGTCGCCGGCCGATACGCTGGCCGCCTTCACGAAGCTGATGGCCATGCGGGACTCCGTCATGAGTGGCGTCGACTTCGGTGATCTGGCGTTCCGAAATTCCGAAGACCCTTCCGCACGCGGCGACGGCCCCGGTGGCCGTGGCCGGCTGGGCTACTTCTCGGGGGGGCAGATGGTAGAAGCGTTTGAAAATGTGGGCTATTCCACACCGGTCGGCGACGTATCGCCCGTATTCCGTTCCCAGTTCGGGTACCACATTCTCCAGGTGCACGACCGGCGCGGACGCGTGCCGGATCGGTGGGCGTCGCATATCGCCGTACGGGAACTCGCCTCGACCACTCAACAGGCCACACCGCGTGAGCGTATCGAGGCCCTCCGGGCCCGGCTGCTCGCGGGCGAAGAATTCCGAGTCGTAGCCACCGAGAAGTCCGAAGACACCCAGTCCGGCTCCCGCGGTGGCCAGTTGGGACGCGTGGCTTTCACGACGCCTCAGCTGCCGCCGGCGTTTAAAGACGCCCTGTTTGCACTTGAAAAGGAGGGCGACTTCTCCGACATCATCGAGACGTCGTATGGGCTCCATATCGTCCGGCTGGACCAGATCGAAGTGCCGCAGACCTTCGAGGAGAGCTACGAAGAGCTCAAGATGACGGCCTCGCGTCTCCCCCGGGTCCGTGCCGCTGAAGATCGGATGGCGCTTGAGATCCGCGAAAAGCAGGGCATCTTTGTCGATACGACGGCAATTCTTGCCACACTCAACGGCCGGCCCTTCCGCGCCCGGGATATCCTCGAAACGCCTGCGGCCGAAATGCAGCGCATTGTCATCGGAGTGGGCACGCAGCGGTTTACGTTTGGCGATGTCGTCAATTTTGCCGAAACGGCCAATCAAGCCTACATAGCCGATACGCTAGGGCGTGTGTATCAGACGATCGACATGTTCCTGAACAACGCCGCCCTCGACTATGAGGCCGCGCAATTGGAATCCACGAATGAGGACTTCAAGGGGATCATGGGTGAGTTTCGGGATGGGCTGTTGCTCTTCAAGTTGATGGAGGATTCCATCTGGACGGCCGCCGCCCGGGACACCGCCTCGCTCGTGGCTTACCATGACGCCCGCGTCGACAGCTTCTCATTCCCGGACCGTACCCGGATCGTGAGTGTCCGCGCAAAATCCGACTCGTCGCTCCGGGCGATTACGGCGCATCTGGGCCATGGCGTCTCTGTGAAGGACCTCGTGGCGACGGCGTCCCGCGATACGGTGAACGTGGTGGAAATCGACACCACGTATCTGGCCGGCCCGAACAATTCCATTTACGACCGCGCCCTCGGCTTGTCCGCCGGACAGGCCACCGAGCCGATTCTCAACGCCGGCTCGTTTATCGCCCTCATCAACGACGGCACCGAGCCGGCCCGTCTGAAAACGTTCACGGAAGCCCGCTCCGAGGTGTTAAGTGCCTACCAGGAGCTCCAGGAAGCGAAACTCCTGGCACGGCTTCGCAAGAAATACGCGACGCAACTGTTCCCGGAGCAGCTCGTGGGCCTCTACGCGGAAGAAAAACAGCGGGCGGCCACGGCTAAGATCACCGACCTAACCGCTCCCGAAAACGTAAATGACTGACGTCCATGGCGATCCGGACCGGGCGAAATCGTTCGCCCGGTTCACCGGATTGCCGGCCCTGGTACTGGCCTGTGTACTCGGACTCAGCGCCGGCTGCGCCGACCCGGAAGTCGTGCCGGATTATGCCGTCCGGGTCGGCGAAAACTATCTGACGGCTGAGGAGATGGACGCAAGCCTCACCTCCCTGGCCGTGGGTCTGGATTCGGTCGAGGCCCGAAAGCAGATTATTGAGCAATGGGTCACACGAGAACTCATCGCACAGGAAGCCCTACGGCTCGGCTTGCAGGATGATGAGGAGGTGCTCCGCCTCGTCGCCGAAAATGAACGGTCCGTCCTCGTGAGCGCGTTACTCTCCCGGTATTATCGGGTGGAAGATAACGAGCCCTCGGAGGGCGACATCGAATCCTATTACACCCAGCATGTCGACCTCTTCGCGCTCAAGGAAGACTACCTGCGCGTCCGGTACCTCACCGCCGCCACCGCCGTCGATGCAAACCGCGCCCGCGATCGCCTACGCGACGCGACGGCGATCGGGCAGGCGGACTCGAGTTGGAGCGACATCGCCCGCACCTGGGCGCAGGAATACGACGGCTCGATGCGGCTCAGCGAGAACTTCTTCCCCCAGAGCAGGCTCTTCCCCAGCGCCACCCTCCGCGAGTGGGTTCAACGCCTGGAAGTCGACCAGATTGCCCCTGTTGTGGAGGAGAACGGACGGTTCCATGTGCTCCAACTCGCCGACCGCCGGCTGGCCGGAACCACCCCGCAACTACCCTGGATCAAGGACGAGTTGCGCGAACGTCTGATCATCGAGGCCAGGAAACAGATGGTAGCGCGTCAGGTTCAACGGCTCAGAAACGAAGCGCTGGCCCGCCAGGACCTTGAAATCCACTAAACTACTCTGGCATCGCGTGCTCAAGGTACCTGGAACCTGTTTCCTTGAATCGCTCACGGGCGAAACCCGTCTCCCGATTGCCCCTGTCGATTGCCGGCCATTTTCGGGCAATATTCCCGGGCGAACGGCGTTCTCTACCCACACGCCCGCTTCGACCCCTTACGCATGTATACATCGATGACCTCAAAGCCCACTGGCTTTCTCCTATTTGCATTATTCGCCGCTTCGCTGTTCTCCCCCCCCGGCCGCGACGCCTTCGCCCAGGAAAGCGAGGTCGTCGATGAAATCGTAGCCGTCGTCGGGGACCGCATCCTCCTACGATCTGAAGTGGACGGCGTGGTCCTGGGCATCTTGCAACAACAGCAGATGCCCTACACGGAGGACCTGTGGATGCTGGCGCTCAACCAGATGATCGACCAGAAGGTGATGACGATCCACGCGGAGCGGGACACGAACATCGTCATCTCGGATGAACAGGTCGAACAAGCCCTGAATCAACGGATCGACCAGCTTACCGCTCAGGCCGGCGGAACGGCCCAGTTCGAAGAGTTTTACGGAAAGAGCCTGCTCGATATCCGGGGAGATCTACGGGACGAACTCAGCGACCAGTTGCTGGCCGACCATATCCGCAACCAGAAGGTCGGCACGATCAAGATTACCCCGACGGAAGTGCGCGAGTGGTTTGCGCAGTTTCCCCAGGATTCGCTCCCCGTGATCCCGGAGATCGTCCGGGTTTCCCACATCGTGCGCTACCCCGTGGCTTCTCCCGAAGCGAAGTCGTACGCGCGAGACCTAATATCCGTCATCCGGGACTCCATTGTCATCGCCGGCGCCTCGCTCGAGGAATACGCGCGGCTGTATTCGGAGGATCAGGGGTCGATCGAAAATGGCGGTAGGTATGCCAATAGCCGGCTAGGCGAACTCGTGCCCGAATTTGCAGCCGTTGCCTCCCGCGCTCCAATCGGTGAGGTATCCCCTGTATTCGAATCCCCCTTTGGCTACCACATCTTACGTGTGAACACACGGAGGGGCGATCTGGTGGATTTCAACCATATTCTGATCCAGGTTGATGACGGCAAGGCCGATCCTGCCGACGCCATCGCTACGCTGAACATGGTTCGAGACTCGATCCTGACCCACCAGGCGCCGTTTGAGTTGATGGCGCGGCGGTATTCCGAAGAGGAAGCTTCGATGCGCCTGGGCGGCCGCGTGGTAGATCCTCGCACCGGCGAGCGCGACCTCGTCCTGCAGGCGCTCAATTTTACCTGGCGGCAAACCATTAATGCCGTCGAGATCGGTGCGATCAGCGAGCCGGCGGAGGTTGAACTACTCGACGGCAAACGCGCCTTTCATATCGTCCTATTGCACCGCCGCGTGCCCGAGCACCCGGTTGATATCATCACGGATTACGAACGCATCGAAGACCTCGCGCTGCAAGACAAGCAGAACAGGATCATGTCTGAATGGCTGGATAAGCTGCGTACTGACGTGTATGTAGACCTGCGTGGCAAGGCAAAAGCCCTCTCTCTGGCCGAAAACACCCTATGACCGCTCGCCCCGGCCACGCGGTAGTCTTTCTGTTCTTCTTCCTATTCTCCACCCGACCTGCCCATGTCGCGAAGTGCACCCATTGAGACAGACATCGCCATGATCGATGAACTGCAGGCGAGTTTCGCCACACTCACCCGTGAGATTGGCAAAGTGATCATCGGCCAGGACGACATCATCCGACAGGTGTTTGTGTGTCTGCTCTCCAACGGACACGTCCTGCTCATCGGGGTGCCCGGTCTGGCCAAGACGTTGTTGATTCGGACGTTGTCGCAGGTGCTGGACCTCCGGTTCAATCGGATTCAGTTTACCCCGGATCTCATGCCCAGCGACATCACCGGCACCGAGATCATCGAGGAAGATATGACGACGGGCCGGCGCGCCTTTCGTTTTGTCAAAGGCCCTGTATTCGCCAACGTGGTGCTGGCCGACGAGATCAACCGTACGCCACCGAAGACGCAGGCGGCCCTCCTCGAAGCCATGCAGGAACATCGGGTGACGGCGGCCGGCCAGACGTATGAGCTCGACGAACCGTTTTTTGTCCTCGCCACGCAAAACCCAATCGAGCAGGAGGGCACTTATCCCCTCCCGGAGGCGCAGCTGGACCGTTTTATGCTCAACTTGTGGCTCGATTATCCAACGTTTGAGCAGGAAGTTAGCGTGGTGCGTAACACGACCAACGCCGTGCCCGTGACGTTGTCACGCGTGCTCTCCCGGGAGTCGTTGGCCGCGTACCAGCACCTGGTGCGTCAGATACCAGTGACCGATAACGTCATCGAGTATGCGGTTCGTCTGGTGACCAACACCCGCCCGGCCGCCGCCTCAGCGCCCGACTTCGTCCGGAACTTCCTCAGCTACGGCGCCGGCCCGCGCGCCTCGCAATACCTCATTCTGGGAGCCAAGGCGCTCGCAGCCCTCGAAGGCCGCTCGACACCTATCATCGATGATGTGCGCAAGATGGCGGTCCCAGTGCTCCGGCACCGCATTGTGACAAACTTCAACGCCGAGGCCGAAGGGGTCTCCGCGGTGGATCTGATTCAAAAACTCCTCGCGTTGCATGGGGCGTAGCCGATCGGATAAGGCCCCCCAGCCTTTGCACCGGCTCCACTGTTTTCTCGGCAGTACGTCTGCGCGTGCGCCTTCCGTTTGCGCAATCGCGTGGTGCGCCTTCGCCTGTACCTTTCTGATGCTGGTTGCATCGTCCGGATGCGCTTCCCTGCCCTCCGGACAGCCGCTTGCCGAACGTGATGCCCTCCTCAATGCCGGCGTTCATGACGCGGAGGCGATCCGTGCCATGGCTGCTATCGACCTCGATGCGATCGAGCGTCACGTGCTGGCGCGGGTCAACGCCGAACGGGCCGAACGAAATCTCCCATCTTACCAGCGCAGCCGTCCGCTGGACGACGTGGCGCGTGCCCACAGCACCCACATGGCGCAACAACAGTTTTTTAGCCACACGGACCCGAACGGCGACGACCCCACACAGCGCGGGGCGGCACGCGGCATCGAATGCGTTCGGCCGGCCGGGGAGAACCGAATGGCCATCGGACTTGGCGAAAACATCTTTAGCACCTATCTTTTCTCCTCGATTCATACCATGCGGCGGGGCGACGAAGCCACGCAGGTGTATACCTGGAAAACAGTGGATGCCCTCGCCGTCGAAGCCATGGAGGGTTGGATGAATAGCCGCGGCCATCGGCTCAATGTGCTGAGCCGGCAATACCAGACAATAGGCATCGGCGCGGCCCGCGACCCGTTGGGACAGCTTTTTCTGACACAGAACTTCTGCTAACTCGCGGCTCGAATCCATGGGAGCGCCCACCCTCACCACCGACTACGCGGCACTCCTCGAGCGATTATCCCACCGCGCGACCGAGATCCGCCATAGCGACTGGCGGATGCGCGTGGACAAACTTCGCCGGCTCAAACGGGCCCTCCTCGCCCGACGCGACGCCATCCGCGAAGCCGTCTACACCGATTTTCGCAAGCCCCCAGAAGAAGCCGACCTCACGGAGTTATCCGTGCTCCTTGCCGAGATCAGCCATGCGGAGCGCCATGTGCGGCAGTGGATGCAGCCGCGCCGGCTGCGAACACCGGTTCCTTTTGTGGGCACATCCGCCGTTCGGTATATCGAACCCAAAGGCGTCGTGCTCGTCCTGGCGCCCTGGAATTATCCCATCATGCTCGCCCTGTGCCCCGTCGCCTCGGCCATCGCCGCCGGCAACACCGTGGTGCTCAAGCCGTCCGAACTGACGCCGGCCAGTTCCACACTCATGCGCACCCTCCTCGCTGATGTGTTCGACGCCGACGAGGTGGCCGTCGTCGAGGGGGATGGGGACGTCGCCCGGGAACTGCTGACGCTTCGGTTCGACCATATCTTTTTCACGGGCAGCCCGGCGATCGGCCGGCTCGTGATGAAAGCCGCCGCCCGGCACCTGACCTCCGTCACCCTTGAACTCGGCGGCAAGTCGCCCGCTCTCGTCGACGCCTCGGCCGATGTCACCCTCACGGCGCGGCGGCTGATTTTTGGGAAGTGTTCAAATGCCGGCCAGACCTGCGTCACGCCGGACTACCTGCTCGTCCATCGAGCCCTCTACGAGCCGCTCGTCCAGGCGCTCCAGGAAACACTCGATACATTTTACGGCGAAGCCCATACGCCGGCGTCGTACGCGAGCATCATAAACGAACGGCACCTGGACCGCCTTCTGGCTCTGATCGACGACGCCGTCGCCCATGGGGCACGCATCGTCCGGGGAGGGGATATGGTTCGCGGCGAGCGCGTGTTGAAGCCGACACTCATCGTTGACATCCCCCCGGATGCGCGTTTGCTGGAGGAGGAGATCTTCGGCCCCGTGCTTCCGATCGTACCCTACGACACCCTCGACGAAGCGCTGGCGTTTATCAACGAACGGCCGCCGGCGCTCACCCTGTACCTGTTCAGTTCAGACCGGTCTCTCCCGGATCGTGTGCGTCAGCAAACGACGACCGGCTCGATCGTGGTGAATGATACCTTGATCCACTTTGGCCACACTGAAATGGCGTTCGGGGGGATTCATGAAAGCGGGATTGGACGCAGCCACGGCTATGCGGGATTTATGGCGTTTTCTAACGAACGCCCCCTGCTGACACAACATGTAGGCGCGCCGGCCCTTTTCGGTAAACTTTATCCGCCGTATACTCGCGCCACCCGATGGTTGCTCAACATCCTGCTCCGCTGGTACGGACGCTGATTGCGCCGGCTCATCTCCATCACACCCACGACTTCGTATGATCGATATCCTTGCCTATAAACTGGTCCACCTGATCGGCATAATGATGCTCTTCATGGCAATGGGCGCCTCGTTTGTCCATGCCTTTAACGGCGGACTCAAAAGTGAAAACCGATGGAGAACCGCCATCGGCATCACCCACGGCATCGGGCTGTTTCTCGTACTCCTGGGTGGCTTCGGCATGCTCGCCCGGCTCGACATCCCCTGGCCGTGGGACGGATGGGTGTTTGCCAAACTCATCATCTGGGTAGCCTTCGGCGGAATGACCGTGCTGATCCAGAAAGCAGGGCGTAATGGAACATGGCTGTGGTATGTGATGCTCGTTCTCGGCCTACTCGCCGCCTACCTGGCGCTATACAAGCCCTTCTGAAGGGTTCAAGGTGTATGGTCTATGGTTCAAGAATACGACCTTAATCCTTGAACTTCGAACCTTTAACCCGAAAGCCCGTCAGGGCTTACGATAGACGACCCCGTCCTTCATCACGAAGGCCACCCGGCGGAGGGCATCGATATCCGTGAGGGGATCGGCCGGCACGGCGATGAGGTCGGCCAGTTTGCCGGCGGTCACTGAGCCGATGGCGTCGTCCAGTTGCATCAACTCGGCGGCGGTGAGGGTAGCGGACCGAATCGCCTGGGCGTTGGTCATCCCGTAGTCCACCATCGTCTTGAACTCCATCGCGTTCTCTCCGTGCGGGATAGCGCCGGCGTCGGTCCCGTAGGCGATCTTGACCCCTTTACGCACGGCCCGGCCGAACACATCGCGGTGAGATTCCGTGATCGCACGCTGGCGTTCTGTGAGCGTGGCACCGGGTTCCAGGGGGAAATAAACCGAGAGGGTTGGGACCCAGAACGTCCCCTTTTGGACCATCAGATCAAGCGTCGCATCGTCGAGCATCATGCCGTGTTCGATGGAGCGCACGCCGGCCTCCACGGCTACATAGGCCGGCCGGCCGCCGTACGCGTGGGCCGAGACCGGCGTCCGAAACCGCGAAGCCTCGTCGACGACGAGTCGGATATCGTCGTCGGTAAACTGCGGCAGCGGCTCCATCTTCTCGAAGTCGATATGTTTTGTCGTCCCCGTGGCGTAGAGCTTGATCCAATCCGCCCCGTACTTGATCTGCTTGCGGAGGGTTTCCACGATGGCCGCCGGTGAATCGGCGAGGGCGCCAAACTGGGGGACCTCGATGCCCGGGGCGAGGCCGTCGGTGTTCATGTAGCCGCCGGTGATGCTGATGGCCAGCGTGGCGACCTGCATGCGCGGGCCTGGGATGACGCCGTTCTCGATCGCGTCGCGGATGGCCACATCGGCCCAGTCGGCGCCCTCGGAATCCAGGTCGCGGATGGTCGTAAAGCCGGCAAGCAGGGTCTGGAGCACGGCTGCCGTCGCCTCGGCGGTGCGGTAGGGAATGGACTTATAGAGGATCGGATTCCGCTCCCCGTAGTCGGGCGTGAGGGTGACATGGGTGTGTGTGTCGATGAGGCCGGGTAGGAGGTAGTGGCCAGGCAAATCGATGACGGTAGCGCCACGCGGGACGGCCGCATCCACGCCCACGGCATCGATGTGGTTGCCATTAACAACCACGATGGCATTACGAAGGAGCGTACCGGATTCCACATCGACGACAGCGGCCGGCCGGAGTACATACACCGAGGATTGGGCGAAGGCGGGCGCCGTCAGCAGACACAGCAGGGCGAGTCCTGGCAGTCGGAGAAACATGGCGTTGTGGGTAGGATGATTGGAGTACGACGCAAGCTCGTTTCGAAACGCATGACATGCAAGAGCGGTAAATTATCCAGAAGCGTTGTGGCGCGCCCCGGCATGAGATGTCGCCTCTATCCTTGAATCCACCCTGTTCAATGATAGAGGCTTCCATCATGCACACTTCATACAGCGTGTTCCGGGCAACGTCGCGAGCCCTCGGGTTGTCGTTTCTTTTGCTGACCCTCGCGGCGCCGGAATCAAACGCCCAGTTTGCCCACTCATTGGGCAACGAAAGCTTCGATAGCGGCCAGGGTGTCGGCATCGATTCCAGCGGCAATGTGTACGCCGCCGGCACCTTTAACGGCACCATCGACTTCGACCCGGGGCCGGGCGAAGTATCCTACACGTCCACGCGAACAGACGTCTTCGTGACGTCCTACGATACGACGGGCGCGCTCCGGTTTGCCTTGCCGATCGGAAACGTCTTTGCGACGTCGGAGTCATCCAGCGGCATCGCCGTCGAGGAGGATGGACGATTTTATGTCACCGGCGGTCAGCCCTTTGGCAGTATCGACTTTGACCCGGACCCGCGGGAGTTCGCGGAGACCGTCGGCAAGGTCTTCCTGGCCGGCTACACGAGCGAGGGCGCCTACCGGTGGTCCGCACCGATCACGGGGGGTGAAAGTTCGGGCGAAGGACTCGGGATCAGCGCCGATGCGACCGGAAACGTGTACATCGCCGGCTCCTATGTGTTTTTCCTCGATTTTGCACCGGCCGACACCAGCCGGGGCGACCTGCCAGGCATCGGCAGCGTCGATGCGTTCTTCGCCAGCTTCACTGACGATGGCGCCTTCCGCTTCGTCGGCCGCATCGGAGGGCCTGGCGCCGACTATGCCCGCGACGCCGTCGCGGATAGTGAGGGAAACGTCTACGTCACCGGCCGGGTGACGGGAACAGTGCAGTTTGATCCCGACGATCGAGATAACGACGGCGACAGAGGTGAGCGTACAACGGTCAGCACCGCCGACGCATTCCTCGCCAGCTACACGGACGAAGGCATCCTGCGCTTCGCGTATACCTTTGGCGGCGCCTTCATCGCCGACGACGACACCGGGCACGGGGTGTCAGTCGACGCGGATGATAATGTCTATGTCGTCGGCGAAGGCAGCGGCCAGCTTTCATTCGACCCGCTCGATGCGGACGGCGACGGCAACCTCGAGGTCCGCGCCGGCGACGGCAACGGCAGCGCCTTCCTGGCCAGTTACACGTCGGATGGAGTTATGCGCTTCGCGAATGTCTTTAATGGGGGGGCGAGCGCGGCGTTCGATGTCGCGACGAACGACGCCGGCGTGAGCTATCTCACAGGCACCTACTCCGGTAACACGGACTTCGACCCCCTCAATACCTCGTTGATCATCGACCAGGACGGCGGATCCGACGTCTTTGTCGCCAGCTACGATGCACTGGGCGATCTTCGCAAGGTCTTTACGCTCACCGGCACGGGTCTGCTCAACGGGATGGGCATCGCGTTCGAGGCAGACGAGGATGTGGCGATCACCGGGGGGTATTCGGTGTTGATGGATCTCGGGCGGGGTGATGCCGTCGACGAGCGAACGAGCGCCGGCCAGAACGATGCGTTTATAGCCCGCTACCCGGCGTTCGAGCCCTCTTCTGTAAGCTCGGAGCGACCGCCAGAGACCCCGCGTGTCGCCGGCGTCTCGTCGCCGTACCCGAATCCCTTTTCGCAGGCGACCGAGTTCGACCTGACGCTCACCGCCCCGCAGACCCTGCGAATTCGCGTGTTCGATATCCTCGGCCGCGAAGTGGCCTCCATTCACGAGGGTACGACCCCCACGGGCACCCATCGGATTCGCTGGAGCGCGGAGGGCGCCGCGCCCGGGCTCTATCTGATTCGTGTCGATGGCGAGGGCGTTTCGCAGACACGCCAGGTGGTTCTGTTACGCTGAGACAGTGCTAAAAAACAGCCGGGCGGACGACGCCAGGCCATACGCAACACTTCGGAATGCGTGGCCTTGTTGGAATTTGTCATCGCCGAACACCCGTGCCAGTCGCTGCCGCACGGCCGGCACGAGCGAACTACCTCCTGTGAGAAACACGGCGTCGATCTCCGTAGGATCGACGCCGGCTGTTTTCAGATGGTGCTCAACCGTCGTGGTCAGTAGTGCGAGTCTCGCCTCCAGGATGGCGGGGACGTTGGCTCGAAAAAGAGGTTCTTCAATGACGATGTCGCGATCGGAAAACCGGATGATGGCGCGCTCGGCATCGGTGGCGGCGATTTTTGCACGCTCCACCGCCTTGATGACTGCAAAGGCCAGGTTGCGGTCGATGAGCGCGAGAAGCCGCGCCATCGCCGGCTTGTTGTCCGAGAAAAACTGGTAGGTCTTGAGCGCCTGCTGGATATCGGCTCGCTTCAGCACCGACATCTTATCCCACGAACAAATCGTCCGGAAGATGTTGGGCGGCACGGGCAGCCACTTGCCGTACGACTCGTACAGCGCCCCGTACCCGAAATAGGCGACGATCCGGGCCCACATGATCTCCGCGTCGAAGTCGTCGCCGCCCAGTTTCACGCCGGCGGTACTCTGGATATCGCCGCGCCGGTCGGTTTCGCGGATGCGGGCGGGGTCCAGCCGCATGATGCAAAAATCCGAGGTGCCGCCGCCGAGGTCGGCCACGTAGACCGTCTGAGGACGGTCGATGCGCTGCTCGTAGTCGATCGCTGCGGCGATGGGTTCGGGCTGGAGGAAGATCTCCTCGAAGCCGGCCATCCGCGCCGCGCGGGTGAGTCGCTCCACCGCCAGCGCATCCCGAGCGGGGTCTTCCGAGAAATATGTCGGCCGGCCCAGGACGACGCGTTTTGTATCGACGCCCAGGAACGAGTCGCACTGCTGCTTGAGATACCCGATAAAATGCGCGATGAGCGCCTCGATGCGGACCCGCTTGTTGTGGATGGTGATCTCCGACAATGAGGGCTCGGGAAGCGCCGACTTGATCGACTTCAAGAAACGCCCTTTCATCCCCGAGCGTGCATATTCCGCCACCGCTCGGGAGCCGATGAGGAAGTCGCCTCCCTGACCATCCGGAAAAAACAGCGCGCTTTCGATGGAAGTCTCGACGCCGGCAGGCAGTTCCACGACCTCGCCGGCCTCCATGTCATATACATGGACGACCGAGTTGGACGTGCCGAAGTCGATCCCGTAAACAAATGGCGACATGAAAAATGGCAAAAGGAAAAAGGAAAAAGGAAAAAGCGCATGTCCCTCGCGTCCGTTCACGCGAGTGCGAGGATGGCGGATTTGAACCGATCGGCGAGGGCCTGGGCGGCGGTTTCCGTCGCGGCTTCCGCGTAGATCCGCACGATAGGCTCCGTATTGGATTTCCGGAGATGCACCCAGCCTTCGTCGAAGTCGATCTTGAGGCCGTCGACTGTCGATATCCGATCGTTTTTGTGTTGCTCGGCGAGGCGGGCCAGGACGACATCCGGGTTCAACGCGCCCAGCGGCAGGCGATCCTTGACGATGGCGTACCGGGGTAGCCGTTCACGGAGGGCGGATAGCGCGAGGCCTTCGTCGGCCAGATGTTGGAGGACCATCGCCACCCCTACGAGGGCGTCGCGGCCGTAGTGGAGTTCCGGCACGATCACCCCGCCATTACCCTCGCCGCCGAGCACGGCGCCGATTTCCTGCATCTTATCCACCACATTGATCTCACCCACTGCCGTTCGGTGCACCTGCTGGCCGTGCCGGCGGGCCACATCCTCGATCGCGCGCGAGGACGAAAGATTGGTCACAAACGGACCCGATGCGTGCTTCCAGAGGAAATCGGCCGCGATGACTTGCGTCAGCTCCTCGCTCATGTACACCCCGCCATCGGCCACGAGGGCGAGGCGGTCGGCATCCGGGTCGACGGCAATGCCGAGGTCGGCCCCTTCGTCGGCCACGCGCTGCATGAGGTCGGCCAGATGCCCGGGCAGCGGCTCCGGGTTGTGGGCGAACAGCCCATTGGGTTCGCCATTGAGGAGGACGATGTCCTGCTCGACCAGGCCGAGGCGCAAGAGGAGCGCCGGCAGGGCCACGGCGCCCACCGAGTTCACCGCATCGATGACGATGCGAAAGCGGCGCCGGGCGACGGCTTCCGGCTGGATATAGGGCAGCGCGAGGATGGCGTCGATGTGGGCGGCGAGGTAGTCGTGCCGGCGGAGCGATCCGATGGCGTCGAAAGCGACGGTCGGCGAGTCGGGGGCGTCCGCCAGCGCCAGCATGGCTTCGGCCTGGGCGGCGCGGAGGAATTCGCCGCGGGGGCCGAGCAGCTTGAGTGCGTTCCACTGAGCGGGGTTGTGCGAGGCGGAAAGGATGACGCCGCCGGCGGCGTTTTCTGCCAGCACGCCAAAAGCGATGGTCGGCGTAGACGCCATCCCGGCATCGATCACGTCGCACCCGACGCTCTGTAAGGCCGCCATCACCAGGCCGGCACACACTTCGCCCGTCACCCGCGCATCGCGGCCGACGACGATCGTTGGCCGGCCGCTTCCCGGCGTCGTCTGGCCCTTGCACCATATCCCAAACGCCTCGGCATAACGGACTATCGAGCGGGCGTCGAGCCCATCTCCAAATATCCCCCGAATGCCGGAGATCGAAACGATGAGGGTACCGGATGAAGGCATAGTGAAAAGTGCAAAAGGAAAAAGGAAAAAGGAAAAAGGAAAAGCGAAGCACGATCAAACCCACTTTTCACTGTGCACTTTACACTTTTCACTTACCCTGGATCCCTTGCTTACCCGATCGTTCCGGGCTCCGCGGCGAGACGAGAGGCTTCAACGGGTTTTAATGGAACAGGCCGTCGCGCGCCCGGTTTGCTGAGTGGCTGTGGCGGGAATCATTCGACTGAAACTTCCGCGCGGCGTGCTTCGCGACACGGGCGGCGAACCTCTTTTCTGGAATCAGGATTTCATGGCCGTAGAGTCACCTTCATCGTACATAGCTGCTACCACCGTGGCGGCGGAAGCCCCCGCGGGCTGGTCGCTCAAGCAGGCGGTAAAGGATTACTGGTCGCTGACCAAGCCGGAAATTTCCTTTCTCGTCGCCATTTCGGCCCTCGCCGGCTTCCTACTGGGCGCCCCCGGAGACATCGACTATCGCATCTTGACGGGCCTGCTGGTTGGCGTCGTATTGTCATCCGCCGGAGGCGCCGCGTTTAACCTGTGCCTCGAACGGGAATTGGATAAAAAGATGCACCGCACGGCGGACCGCCCGTTGCCCGCCGGGCGCATCTCGCTCACGCGCGGCGTGGCGACCGCCCTGGCGCTTTCCACCGCCGGCCTGACGACGCTCTACATCCAGACCAATCTGCTTACGACGGCGCTGGCTGCCGCGACGATCGTGCTTTACGTGCTGCTGTATACTCCCCTCAAGCAACACACCAAGTACAATACCCTGGTGGGCACCCTGCCCGGCGCGCTGCCGGCCATGGGCGGATGGACAGCCGCTACGGGAGATTTCGGGCTGGGAGGCTGGCTCATGTTCGCCATCCTCGTCATCTGGCAACTCCCGCATTTCCTTTCGCTTGCGTGGATGTACCGCAAGGATTATGGCCGCGCCGGTTTCAAGATGCTTCCCGTCGTCGAACCGGACGGGACATCAACGGTGTTTCAGGTCGTGCTCGCTTCTGTCGCGCTCCTCGTCGCCAGCGTATTGCCCACCGCGTTCGGGTATACCGGCTGGCTCTATGGCGCAGGCGCCCTGGTGTTCAGCGGGTGGCTGCTCCAGGCCAGCATCGTCTTCTTCCGTAGTCGCGCCAATCTTGATGCGCGGCGTGTGCTCAAGGTGTCCATCTACCATATCCCCGCCCTTGTGCTTTTTATTGTACTCGATCGAATGGTTTGATGGGGAGACACGATGTATCGTGTCTCTACGATCGAATGGTTTGATGGGGAGACACGATGTATCGTGTCTCTACGATCGAATGG
>JAWXAX010000188.1 GCA_034439735.1 Rhodothermales bacterium
GGACCCAGTGAGGTTAGCAACCCTGTTCTGGGTCCTGGGTCGGGGCCCAGGATGACGTTTTGCATTATTTTAGCTCTATTCAACTCCTGATTCGCATTACTCACGAATCGCTATTCGCTACTCAGTCCCGCCCACCAGCGTATTCAGCCCTTTCAGGATCTCCTGCTGCTGGGATTTCTCCTGGGCCTTTTCGAGGTGGCGCGCCAGGGAAGTCACGGCCTCGGGTGTGTCGAGCGCGGCGACGCGGCGGACGGTGAATTCGAGCTGCTTCGGCAGCTTCGCCGCCATCGCGAGGTCCAGCGCCCGGTCCAGGTCTACCGTCGCCATCGGCTCCATGGCGTACCAGACGAGCTTGGGCAGGTTGTGGTCGCCGGCATCCTCGGCATGAGCCATTAAGCCTTCCAGCACGCCCCAACGCTGCGCCGGCTCAATCCGCTGCAGCGCGCTGGCCAGGTAGAGCCGCACGAGGCCCGAAGCGTCTTCCTTCGCCATCGCGGCGAACCGCGCCAGGGCGCCGGCCGGCAACGTTTTATCCTCCGTCATCAACTGCACCGCCCAGCCGCGCACGGCCTCCTCTTTATCCCGCAGCAATGTCACCATCTCGGCATCATTGAGGCCCTTCGTGCCATGGAGCGCCCACAACGCGCGGAGCCGGCGGGTGACATCCGGATTCTCGTTCAGGATACGCTTGAGGCCGGCGTGCACCGCCGCATTCGGGCCGCGCTCCTGCAGGATGCGGCGGGCGTGGCGGACGTACCAGTCGTTTGCGTGCAGCGTCATCGCCACGAGTTCATCGTTGCTCTTCGTCTGCAGATCCACCTGCACCCACTGGTCGTTTTCGTGCGAGATCTTGAAGATGCGGCCGAGTGTCTTCTGATGCACGTCCGGGTTCGAGCTGTGGCACTGGTTTTTGTCGTACCAGTCGATGGCAAACACCGACCCGTCCGGGCCGTATTGCAGATTCAACCACTGCGACCACGTGTCGTTTGTCGCGAGAAAGTCCTCCCCGTGCCGGCCCACATACCCCGAGCCCTGGCGCTCTATCACATCCACATTCATCCGGTTGCCGTGGATGTTGTTCATGAATAACTGGTTGCGGTAGGCGTCGGGCCACGAGCCGCCGAGGTAGAACATGGCGCCGGCATGGGCATGGCCTCCGCCCTCGGCATTCGACCGGTGGTTGCCGGCGTGGGGGCCGCGCTCACCCACCCAGTGGACGTGATCGGCGTGGGTCGTGATGTCGTCGAAGATGTAGGGATTAAAGTGTTTCCCGCCCTGCCGGAAATACCGCGCGCCCTGGATGACGTGGTAGAGGTGCGGGATCACGCAGGCCGTGATGAAGAAGTGGCCCTGGTCGTTGTAGTCAAGCCCCCACTGGTTACTGCCGCCCTCGGCGAACACCTCGAACTCGTGCCGCGTCGGGTGATAGCGCCATACGGCCGCGTTCAGCTTGATGCGCTCCGCCTCGGTCGCGCCGGGTTTGCCGACATTCGAATGCGTAAAGACACCGTGGTTGCCATAGAGCCAGCCGTCAGGGCCCCAGATGAAGCTGTTCAGCGTCTCGTGCGTGTCCTGTGTCCCCCAGCCGTCGAGCAGGATCTGCGGCGGACCGGACGGTGTGTCGGCCCCCGGCTCCATCGGGATGAAGAGGAAATACGGCGCCGCGCCCACCCAAACGCCGCCGAAGCCGACCTCAAACCCGCTCACCAGGTTCAAATTGTCGGTGAAAATCTTCCGGCTGTCGAGCGTGCCGTCGCCATCCGTGTCTTCGAGGATGAGGAGGCGATCTTTGCCCTGTCCCTCTGGCGCCGGCGTGGGATACGTGTGCGCCTCGGCCACCCACAGCCGGCCGCGATCGTCCGTGGTCATCGCGATCGGCCGGACGATTTCCGGCTCACTTGCCGCCAGCGTCACCGTGAAGCCCTCGGGCACCGTCATGGCGCGCACAGCCTCGGGGCCGGAGAGGCCGGCGTTGAGGACGGGGTCCAGCGGCGGCATCACGAACACATCGGCAGGGTTGAACTCGTTCGGAAACGTCGGCCGCGTTTCAAAGAACTGGAAGTCGTCGAAGCTAATGAAGGCGAAACGCTGGTCGGACACATACGGGATTTCGGAGATGCCCGTCTCATCGTCGACAAGGCGGATATAGATCTCCTTCCCCTGATGTTCGCGCAAATCCACCACCACAGGGCGAAGCGTGGAGTGGTCCGCCCCGTTCGTCTTGAAGATCACCCGGTTGTCGCCGGCCAGCACGATTTCGGCGCGGGTATCCTGCAGTGCCCCGCCGGCGACCAGGAAACTCGCGTACGGATGGGTGACGGGGAATGACGTCGATGTCATGGTGCCCAGCGCCCGGTGGCCGACCACCTCACCGCTGCTCACCCAGCGTTCGCCCTGGTGGCCGCTGCGGGTGTCGCCCGTGCGGACGACCACGACGTCGCCGGCGATGGGCTCCGGCGTGAAACCCGTCCCCTCAACCGTCCAGTCCGCCAGGCTACCTTCCTCGAAGTCGAGGTTCACTTTCCGGCCGTCCTTCACCGCCGGGAAGCCGGCCACGCTGGGCCCGACCTCTTCGATCAGCTGAAACTTGCCCTCCATGCCGGCCGCGCGGTGGCCGGGGATCGTGCAGTAGTAGATGTCGCTTTCCTGAGCGACGAACGTGATCACGTCCGTCTCGCCCACCTCGAGCAGCGTCTTGCTCTTCGCGCCGTGTTTCTGCATGGCGATGTCGTGCGTCATCGTCTCGGCATTGATGACGGTGATCTGCACGGTCTCCCCTTTAGCCGCCCGCAAGAGCGGGTTTCGAATGCCGTCGATTTCGCCGCCGACACCCTTGTACCCGAGAATGGTCATCTGGAGCGTGTACTCGCGATCCGCCCGGGGTTGGGGGGATTCAGGCTGAAACCAGCCGGAAAAGGCAACAAGGACTACGATGGCCACGGCGGCCAGGGAAAAGAGGGAAGTTTTCATCGGGTGATGGGATAAACCGCGAGTGGATGCGTGAAGCGCGGAAGCGCTTCAGGAATGTAGGCACGCGTCCGGGAATATGAAAGCAAGTCTTTTCCCGAAGCCTCTCACTCCGTGCCGTTACGCAGCCAAGTACGCATGTCACGCTGAGCCTCGCGAAGCGTCTTTATAGAACGCTGCATTAAAACCGCCATCGACGCGTCGTAGAAAGGTCCTTCACCGCGTTCAGGATGACCCCCGCGCAGGGTGCGCGTAGCGTCAGTCATTCCGTCCCTTCCTTCTTTCAAAGAGGGATGATCCGAAGGGCGGGGTTGGTCACCCGCCGATCAAAATCATCGGCCGATTCTCCCCCGCCGCGATGTTGTACATGCCGGCGTGGGCCGCCTTCTTCCGTAACACCGCCGCCTCGATGACGGCCGCTAGCTCCTCGTCGCTCGCCCCAGCGCGAATCACATCCCGCAGGCTCACCTCGGCGTTGCCGAACAGACACACCTTCAGGTTGCCGTCCGCCGTGATCCGCAGGCGGTTGCAGCCGCCGCAGAAGTGCTCGCTCATCGAAGATATAAAGCCTACGGAGCCGGCGTAGTCCGGCACTCGGTAGGTCTTCGACGTCTCATTCGGCCCGTCATCCTGCCGCGCGAGCCCGGGGTGGCGCTCGACGATCCGCTCGATCATCTCGGTGTATGGCATAAACCGGTCGTCCTGCCAGCCGTTGCCCTCGAAAGGCATGTATTCGATGAAGCGTACCTCGATCGGCTTTGTCTGCGTTAGCGTCACGAAATCCGCCAGTTCGTCGTCGTTGAATCCGCGCATGACCACGCAGTTGACCTTCACAGGCCGGTAGCCGTATTCGATCGCCATGTCTATGGCGCGGAGCACGACCTCGAAGCCGTCGCGGCGCGTGATGGTCGCGAACCGGTCGGCCTGCAACGTGTCCAGGCTGATATTGAGCAGGTTCAGGCCGGCGGCGTGCAGGGCCGGCAGTTTTTTGGGGATGAGGAGCCCGTTGGTCGTCATCGCGAACGTCCGCAGCCCGGGGATCCTGCCAATCCGGCGAACGACCTCCTCGACGTCTTTCCGGACCAGCGGCTCGCCGCCCGTGAGGCGGATTTTGGTGACGCCGGCGCGGACAAACAGCGTCGAGATCCGCTCGATCTCCTCGAAGGTCAGGATATCCGCGTGAGGCTTGAGCGGTACCCCTTCGGCCGGCATACAGTACTGGCACCGCAGGTTACACCGCTCCGTCAGGGAGATGCGCAGGTAGGTGTGGACACGGCCAAAGGTATCGGTGAGCATAAGGGTCGGACGGTTGACGCGGCGGGCATCGGATTGAACGGGAGGTGTGCCTCGAAGTTCGCCTCACTCGCGCCCCACCGGCCGCGCCGGGTCTAGGATCCACTCGCTCCACGACCCCGGGTAGAGGCGGGCCTCGGGATAGCCGGCCCGCGCCATCGCCAGCAGGTTGTGCGCCGCGGTCACTCCAGATCCGCAATAACAGACTACATTGGAGGGTCCCCCGGCCTGCTCGACGTACGGCGCATACCGGGCGCGCAGCTCCTCGACCGGCAGAAACCGGCCGTCTGGACCCAGGTTGCCGGAAAACGGCGTCGATACCGCCCCCGGAATGTGGCCGGCGACGGGGTCGATGGGTTCCACGCGGCCGGCGTATCGCTCGAACGCGCGAGCATCCATCAGCACAAACCCCTCGACAGCGCGGCGAACTTCCACCTCGGCAGCCTCGGCCACGAGCGCCGGGTTGAGGCGCGCTGTAAGCGATCCGGGCTTCGGCGTCGGAACGGCCGTCGCTACCGGCCCTCCCGCGGCCACCCAGGCGTTGAACCCACCGTCCAGCACCACCACGCGCTCGTGCCCGATCCAACGGAGGAGCCACCACAGCCGCGCCGCGATCCCGCCGCCCGCGTCGTCGTAGGCCACCACGAGCGTAGCCGAATTCACCCCCCAGGAAGCTGCTTTTTGTGTGAAGACCGCCGGGTCAGGCAGCGGGTGCCGGCCGGTTTTGCCCGGGACGATGGGACCGGACAGGTCGGCATCCAGGTGGACATACACCGCCCCGGGGAGGTGCCCGGCCGCATACGCGCGCCGGCCCCGCTCGGTGTCGTCGAGCGAAAAGCGGCAGTCGACCACCACATGGTCCGCGTAGGCGGGATCGGCCAAGAGGGTTTCGGGGGAGATGAGAGACATTGGATTAGCGATTCGTGATTAGCGATTCGTGATTAGCGATTCGTGATTAGCGATTCATGCGAATCAGGAGTTGAAACACGGCGCATACTGGCTTCCGCCGCACGCTCCAGGGTCGTCTTCCCCAACTTGATTGGGGATCCATGGAAGCATGAA
>JAWXAX010000189.1 GCA_034439735.1 Rhodothermales bacterium
CCAACACCGTCTCTCCAACACCGTCTCTCCAACACCGTCTCTCCAACACCGTCTCTCCAACACCGTCTCTCCAACACCGTCTCTCCAACACCGTCTCTCGTCTCGCTGGAGGTGTGCCAGGTGTGGGATTCACAACGAACAGGTCGCCTGGGCCGTGCCCCCTGAAGCACGGGGGCTATTATGCGGCGTCGCGCGGCGACGCCAACCTTTGGTTCATGGCCGTTTCAGGAATTATGTCCCCATATCGCTCAATCCCTATGAAATAGGTCGCCTGGGCCGTGCCCCCGAGCTGAAGCTCGGGGGCTATTATGCGGCGTCGCGCGGCGACGCCACCCTTTCGTTCATGCCGTTTCAGGAATTATACCCCCCGATGATAGACGTCAACCGCCCTCCAACCGAAACCCGACCCCCTCCAGCTCCTCCGCCGACGCCCGCGCAAGCGCCGCCCGGCGCGTATTCCCGCGCGATTGCTGCGCATCCAGCAGCGCTTCGCTGAGCCCAAACGCCGCCGCCATGAGCCGTGCGGTGTAGCTGTATCGGTGCGCCCGGGGGAAATGATTCGTGGCCGGCAGCAGCCAGGTGAGCAGGTCGAACGTCCGGGTGAAGATGACCGTCTTTTGCCAGGCTCAGGGAAATGCGTGCCTCCAGTGAATACCGACATCCATCGTCGTTCCACCAGAGGACAGAGCCCGACCGTAAAGCCAACCTCATGCCTCTTCGCTTAATTAAGCATTTTCGTCATTCATTCGGCATTTTTGTAAGGGGGCGCGAAAACAACGCGAAAACCGAAGTTGAGGCTGCCGATGCCGGGATTGAAGTCGAACCGGTCGGCGCAGCGGACGTTCTCAGCATCATTGCCGAACGAGCCGCCGCGCAGGACGCGCGACGCGTCAGTATCCATTGGCTTAAATACGGGATCGACTACTTGTGTGGAGTCATAAGCTGCATATCCATCTTCCACCCATTCCCACACGTTGCCATGCATGTCGTAAAAGCCGAACGCATTTCTCGTTTTTCCGCCAACGGGTTGGGTTTGAGAATTTGAGTTCTCAGAGATCCAAGCGTGGTCAGTAAGCTTGCCCGTCTCGTCGAACCCATAATCGCCCTCGAAGCCGGCGCGGCAGGCGTATTCCCATTCTGCTTCGGTTGGCAGGCGAAATGTCCCCGGACCGACGTGACGGGCATTCAAGCTATCGATGAAGGCTTGCGCCATCATCCAACTGACGTTTTCGACTGGCAGATTGTGGCCTTTACTGTAGCTGGGATTGGCGCCCATTTCGGCGTACCATTGGGCCTGGGTGACTTCCGTTGCGCCCATTTTGAATCCCATCGAGATCGTGACCTCCCGTATAGGCTGCTCCTCGTCGCCGTCTCCTACCATTGTAAACACACCTGGACGAAGTTCTACAAGATCCGCCTCGGTCAAGCGATCGAAGGTCGCTCCTACGCAATACGTGTCAGTTTCTTGGCCTTCTACCTGCCATTCTCCATCGTGGTCGATGCAAATCCGGCACCACTCGGCTTGCGTACTCCCGAGACAGACATTATGGCGATTCGAATAGACGTACATCCCGACGATGCCACTGAAAAGAAGAACCATGGCGCCGAACGTCGCACCGAGCGTGAAGCGTTGATTCTTCCGAGCATTTCGGCTCTCTTTTACGAGCCGTCGTTCATCGTCATCCCATTTGCGCATTCCTGTCGCGCCGTTCTGCACTTCCGCGAGGCTGCCTGCATCGAGCACACCGCCTTTCTTCCCATCCTTCCAATCAGGCGCCCTGCTTTCGAGCAACCGCTCCGCGCGCTGGCCGGAAGCGTTAGAGGCCTTGTACCGCTGGAGCACGATGGGCGCCAGCGTGTCATGCGCCAGCCGCGTGACTGGGTGTGCCAGGCCCGCCTCCCCTGCAACCTGCGTTGAGACGAGCAGATAGGCCTTCTGAGCGCGCGCGCGGAGCGCGTGCACGCGGTCCTTCACATGCGGATACATGCACTCCACGTCGGCATCCGAAAGCGCACCGGCCGTCACGCGTTCGGTGACATGCGCCGCGAGGATGTCGATGGCCAGACCGGACGCCACTACTACCGGATCCCACTCACGGAGCTCCTTCAATTGCTGATCCACGAAATCGCCCAGGCCGAGCCCTTCCTCCGACAGGGTCGCGTAGAGCTCCAGCGTAAATACAGGTGCAGTTCCGGGCAGCGCCTTCGCCCGCTCCCACATACGAGCGAGGAGGATCGAGAGGACCGGTGCGGCCGGCGAGCCGGTATCGCGCAATATATCTCGGGAAATCAGCGCGGGCAGATCGGGGTGAACAGTGAGGCGGTATTTCGTGCGGAGCGCCTCCGCGCTGGCCGGCCCGCGAACGATCTCCATCACGCCTTCCTGGCTCAGTCGATCCATAAAAAACGAGTAGGGCGAGATGCCGGCCTCCCCCATGCTCTTTTCCAGCTCGGCCAGCCATTCTTTGCGGAACGAAAGCACCAGCCGGCCTTTCGGCCGCGTCGCCTTCACCGCGAACACCGTGCGCACGATGTGTTTGAACAGCCCCATCTCGTCCGGCGCCGCCACGCCATTCGCTTTCTCCTCCTCGGTTCGTGGGTCGGGCATCGGGAGCGTGATGTACTCTTCCACCTGGTCGAGGATGACGACCAGTGGCTTGCCGCGCTCCTCGATCCGGTGCCAGGCCTCGGCGATGGCCTGTGGATCCGGCGCAACACCCAGCAGATCGGCCAGGGTACCCGAGAGCCCGCGTTCGGGTTTGCGGCGCTTCATGCGTACGTCGGCGACGGTTTCGAGGTAGGGAAACACGCCGGCCTCCAGCAGGGAGGACTTCCCCACGCCGCTTTCGCCGTAGAACAGCACCACGGGACCGTACTCTGTGCCGGCCAGGGCGTTGTACAGCCTGACGATCTCGCGGTCGCGCCCGAAGAAGACGCCGGCGTCGGCCCGGGTGAAGCGCTGGAGGCGCCGGTACGGGGTCAGGGGCAGTTCGGGGAAGTCGATCTCGGGGAGGCCGTGGCGACGATCCACGGGGGCCGGCTCCGGCGGGATATCGGGGGGCGAGGTCGAAGAGCGTTCGTGCTCAGCCGGGCGCACGTAGCGTCGGAGGCTGTCCAGCGCCTGCTTTCCCAGGTCCTCCGGCGTGGTGAAGCGGGCCACCACGTGATCCGTCATCAGCGCTTTTTTAAACGCTTCCAGCTTCTCCGCCGCCACACCCCGATCGAAGTATTTCGGCGGCACCGGAACGTCGTCGTCCATCACAAAGATCAGACACGGGATACCCTTCAGGCGGGCCCGGTCGTATTCCTGATGGGTGATGGACGTTTCGTGGCCCTTCGGAATCGTCCCGTAGCGGTGGGCGAAGATCCCGACGTAGACGGTAGCCTCGTCCACCATTTCGAGCGACGTCTCGACCGCGCCGGGGTCGCCGGCCGGCAGCTGCTCCATCATCTTCGGCATCAGCCCGAGCCGCAGGCAGGCGTCCATGACCTGGTCGCGGTACACGGGCAGGTCAAGCGCCGTGCTGCTGATCATGACGATGGGCGGGTTCGCGGTGGGTTTGAGCATGGTTCACGTAGCAACGCGTCGGCGGGTTAGGCGTCGCTAACTTACATGCCGGCGGCGCCTCGCGCAAGGAGACCCGAAGGGTTTTTCAACGCCGCGATTGAAACACCGCCGTGCCCCGGAAACCCTTCGGGTCTGGGCCGCGACCTAGAGTAGCAAGCCTAAAGCATCGATCTGTCGCTCACGCCCGGATTCTTTTCTGCGTGCCGGCATGGCGCTCGATGCGAAAGAGTAGTTGATCCGGATCTCAGGCAGGGGCCGGTTACCGTGGATCTGAATCCGCCTCGCCTGAGAATTTGTGCGCAGGAGGGTCCGCACGAACGACCATTGAATCAGTGGCCGTGGACCGGAGCGCGCGCAAGGTATGCGCTCGCTCGCACATAGCGTCGAGCATCCGCAACTTCTCCGTAATATCGCACGCGGCTAACTTCGAACGGAAGGCGCGTTTTGCAGCGAGAATTTGAGGCAGGTCGAAGGTCATGGCGTGTCAGTAAGGAAATGCCGGACGAAGTGCCGCCACGCATCGGTGAGATGATGGCGGGCGAGGATGGCCTGGAATCGGTCCGAGTCCAGGACGCCCGCGTTAAAAAAACGCCATCGGTCGCGTCGTAGGAAGGTCCTTCACTACGTTGCTAATGAACGCTCTGTTCGATAATGGTCGAAAAATCCTATAAAACAGCTCAGCGGGGTACATGTACTCGAAAAACCGGGCATAATAGCGAAAAACAACCCCTATCGTGTCACCCTGAGCGTAGTCGAAGGGCCTCTCGTACGTCCGGGAGGTCCTTCGACTACGCTCAGGATGACTTAGGGATATGGGAATTGGCGATTTCGCATCTAACCATACGTTCATGCCAGATAAGAAAGCCCCGCGAAGCCAGGCTAAAGGTCTCAGTATGACCTTCGCGCTGTGAGCGCGTAACGTCAGTTAATGAGCGTGATGACTTCAACGATATTCATCGGATGGATATTCAGACGACAAATTGATCCAACGTGACAATACGATGGGCTGGCTCATCGAGGTCTGGAGGTGGGATGAAGACGTAGGGCGTGTTAGACCTCGCCAAAATAACCGCTTCGTTCAGGTCGCGCAATCCGTAGGGGTACGATATATCGTGTCCGGCATTCCGATTGACGCCGCGCCGGCGGATACGTGGTGGAGACGCAAGGTATGGCGTCTCTACGGGATGGTGCCTGGCTCCGCCGGTTCAACCCTTCTAACCATTCCCTCATCCCAAATTCTGGCATCGACACGCGCCGGAAGTTACCTTCCGCTCAGCATCACCCTCACCACCCGGTATTCGAAATGAAGTTCATCGTACGCCTCCTCGCCTACGGGATCCCCGCCGTTTTAATCCTGATCCAGTTTTTCCCCGTCGACCGCACGAACCCGCCGGCCACCCGCGAACTCCGCTGGGACTCCCCGCAGACCCGCGAGATCGCGGAGCGGGCGTGTTTCGACTGCCACAGCAACCAGACGAAGTGGCCCTGGTATGCCTACATCGCCCCGCTCTCCTGGCGTGTGGCGGACCACGTGGCGGAGGGACGCGAGCACATGAACTTCTCGGAGTGGGATCGGCCCAACGAGAACTTCGAGGAGATCGAGGAAGTGATCAACGAAGGCGAGATGCCCCTGTGGGACTACCTCATCCTCCACGGAGAGGCGAAGTTAACGCCCGACGAAACGCAGGTGTTGCTTGCGGGATTAAAGGCCTCGTTCGACCAGGATCCGCCGATCGAACGGCAACGCCGGCCGCCACCGGGTGCTCCGGCGCCGTGAGTCGCGGGCGTAGCTCTCACCCATCCGCCCAAACATCCCATTGAAACTGTATTTCCGTTCCGCCAGCCTGGCCACCGCGCTGATGCTCGTGGCGGTCGCCGCGTACGCGCAGCCGTTTCCGCACGCGGCCGACGTATCCTCGATCGAGGGCATCATGAAGGCCTATTACGAGGTCGTCTCCGGCCCCGCCGGCCAGCCGCGGCAGTGGGCGCGCGACAGTACGCTCCACCACCCATCGGCGCAGATCACCATTGTGCGCACGGTGGATGGCCGGCCAGAGGCGCAGGTAATGTCGCTGGGGGATTTTCACAAAGCGAGCGCGGGGATCGCCGAGCAGGGCTTCTTCGAATACGAAATCCACCGACAGGTGTCGCAATTCGGCGTCACGGCCAATGTCTGGAGCACGTATGAATGGCGCACCACGCAGGACGGCCCGTTGGGCGGCCGTGGGATCAACAGCATCCAGCTGTACCACGACGGCGCCCGCTGGTGGATTCTCGGCTGGATGTTCGATGGTCGCGACGACGCCGGCCCCATCCCCCCGAAGTATCTTCCCACCCCATGATGATGCGTGCGGCTGGCGTCGCGGTCGCCGCGCTGTATGGCGTCATGTTGGGATGCCAGCCGGCACAGGCGCCCGTCCCACTCATATCAATGGAAGAGGGCCATACGTTCGCGCTCGTCCAGTCACCGCCCGGAGCCCGGCTTCATTTTACGGTCGAGCACGAAGCTTGGATCGCCGGCGACGCCTATATGCAGGTGCAGGTGACCCTCAAAGAAGGCGACGAAATCCGAGAAGCGGGGCACCTCTTTGTCCGCCAGACCGAAGACGGACTCTACTGGCGCCTGACCGATAGCGCCCACACGCTGTTGCAGCCTGGATTTTTCCAGCATCCGACGGCAACGGGAGCCACGTACGCCTTCGGCGATGCGCGCTACCGCGTCGGACGAGAGCCGCGGGTGGTGGATGGCGTATCGCGCGATGTCATCGTCTACGAACAGTTGAAGGAGGGGGTTGAGGCGCTGCGGGTGTCGTTTATTCCCGGTATCGGCCTCGTAGGCATCGAAAGCGGCGCGTTTCGATTCGAGCGTTGAGTTCGTACCTTTCGGCGAGGCTCCATCCCCCATCAACGACATCCATGTCCATGCGCATCGCATCGCTGCTTGTACTGTTCTCCCTGCTGGCCACGCCGGCCACTGCCCAGAAGCTGACCGATGAGCGCCCGGTAGCCACGTATTCGATCGTCGCGCGGGACTCCGTGACCGGGCAGTTGGGTGTCGCGGTGCAATCTCACTGGTTTTCGGTGGGTTCGATCGTCACCTGGGCGGAAGCCGGCGTCGGCGCCGTGGCCACGCAGTCGTTTATCGACCCCTCGTATGGCCCGCTCGGGCTGGCGATGATGCGTGCCGGCCGTAGCGCCCCGGAGGCGCTCGCCGGGTTGTTGGAGGCAGACGGCGGGCGAGAAGTCCGGCAGGTCGGCATGGTCGACGCCCTCGGGCGGGCGGATGCGCACACCGGGGCGCGAGCCATCGAGGCCGCCGGTCACCACATGGGCGCCCAGTACACCGTCCAGGCCAACCTCATGGAAAATCCGACCGTGTGGGGCGCGATGGCGAGGGCCTACGAAACCGCGGAGGGCGACCTGGCCGAGCGCCTCTTGAAGGCGCTAGAAGCCGCCGAGGGGGAAGGCGGCGATATCCGAGGCCGGCAGTCGGCCGCCATCCTCATCGTCTCCGGCGCTCCGACGGGGCGTTCATGGGAAGATCGGTTATTCGATTTGCGTGTTGAGGATCATCCGGACCCCGTCACCGAGTTGCGCCGGCTCGTGACGATGCAGCGCGCCTACCTGAAACTCAACGAGGGCGACGGCTGGGTGACGAAGGGGGACTTCTCGAAGGCGCTGGAGGCCTACTCCGTGGCGATGGAGATCTTGCCCGACGAGGCCACCAACGGCGAGGCCCCGTTCTGGGTGGGCATCACCCTGCTGGACGCCGGCGACGCCGATCAGGCCCTGTCCTACCTCCAGCGCGCCTACCGCCAGGACCCCCGCTGGGCCGACCTCATCC
>JAWXAX010000190.1 GCA_034439735.1 Rhodothermales bacterium
CGCCGCCGGAGGTAATCCCGACGCAGCCGTCGAAACAGTGCGGCCTGGTCGTCCGCCGGCGTCGTCAGTGCTTCGCGAAAAGCCCGGTCATCTACCAGAATGTCGTACATGGCGCGCACAACCAAACGCAGACCGGCCTCCTGGCTGCGCGCCGTTGCCGGCCAGGTCAACGAGAGCCGGTCGCCAGGCCCCGGGGCGAGCATCGTTTGGGCATCCCAGTCGCCCCGAACGCCAAGGTAGCGCTGCAACGCTTCGTATAACTGGATCGTGCCATTCACTTTGCCCTCGTACGAGTGCCCGGCGATATGCGGGGTCGCGAGATCGACCTTGCGCATGAGGCTGAGGTCGACCTCCGGCTCTCCTTCCCACACGTCCAGCACGACGGCCCCTAGCCGGCCATGGTCGATCGCTTCGCCCAGGGCACGGCCGTCAACTACGGAGCCGCGCGACGCATTGATAAGCCAGGCGCCCGGTTTCATCCTCCGCAGCGCATCGGCATCCATCAGGTGAAAGGTCGGGTGCTCGCCTTCCCGAGCGAGAGGGGTATGTAAGGTGATGATATCCGAAGCCGCGAGAATGTCCGCATAGGCGTGATACTCCGCGCCACCCGTCGCCTCGGCCAGAGGGGGATCGCAGCACAGCACCCGGAGGCCCAGCGCCGGCGCCCGCCGCGCCAGCCGGCCGCCAACATGGCCGCATCCCACGATCCCGAGCGTCTTGCCTTCAAGCTGACTCCCCCGTTCCGCCGCCAGATGAAATAACGCCGCGAAGACATACTCGACCACCGAATCCGCATTACATCCCGGTGCAAAGTCGAACGGGATGCCCCGGCCGGCCAGGTAGGCGCGATCCACGTGATCGGTGCCGGCCGTTGCACTGGCCACATACCGCACCGGCGTCCCATCCAGCAACGTAGCATCGACGCGGAGCCCACTCCGGACCAACAAGATGTCGGTTTCCATTACGGCTTCGCGCACAATGTTATGTACGGGTAACGTAACGACCGTTCCAAGGCTCGCAAACGCCTCCCGTGCGTGCGGCATCTTTTCATCACAGAGTATGCGAAGCATAGTTTCGGGGGTTATGGTCACGGGTTTCGGGGTTGAAATATCGAAAAACACGCGGGGATTCGCGTAGTCCCGGCGATTGGCGATAACGGATTCACTTCCTGTTCAAGCCATAGTCACTACTACGTTACAATTGACCCTTGCCTCCCACGTTGAGACCCGGGGTGAGCCCCAGCCGCATGAAACACCGGCCGGTTTTCATCGTTGAGCAGGCTTCCCGAGGGGTCGGCATGATATATGCTGATTGGCAAACTACTCTGTAGATGCCGTAACCAGTACGTGAAACCCGTCAGTTTCGGGTTCACACGAATGAGTATTCTCGGCCTTTGAAACCATCCCAACAGGGCATTGAGTACATCTCATACAGCTCGTACGATCATATACGTTCTGGCATTAGTCGCCATCGTATTAAGCACCAGCGGATCGTTCTCCCAGTTGTCCGCCAGCACCTTTATGGTACCGTTGATGGCGCGAACGGAGACTTCGAACGTAGACCCATTCGCCTCGCGTTTCGATTCGCTTGCGGTGTGGCCGGCTCCCGATGGCTCCATTCAACTCCAGCCTCACCGCCTGCCTGTCGTTCCGGATTCCGTGATCGACCACGAAACTCTCTGGCTCGCCCGCTGCATTTTTTCGGAGACCAAGCGCCCGGAAGAACAGGAACTGATCGCATGGGTGGTCCGGAACCGGGTTGAATCCGCCTATCGGGGCAAATCATCCTACCGGGATGTCGTGCTCGATCCGTTCCAGTTCAGCGCGTTTAATGTCGAATCGACGGAGTCCACCTACTATTCGTCGATTCCGCTACAGTACGACGAGACGGGCTGGCAACGCGCCCTCAGTATAGCGTATTACGTACGCCACGCACGCCCCCAGTATCGGCCCTTCTCGGCGGAGACCTTACATTTTTACAGCCAGCAATCGATGATCGGCCAGCGCGAACCGGTCTGGGCCCGCGGGCTGACCCCCATCCGGCCGCCCGAACACTTCCGGCTCGACGATCGCCGCTTCCGCTTCTTTGCGGGAATCTCGTGAGAGCGGTGGCGAATCGCAAATGACTGATTGGAGCCATCCCCAGAAACCTCCGAGCGCCAGACGCCCGGAGGTTTTCAGTTTAGCCGTGCCGTTCCTGACCTACGGAAACCTTGCCGAGACGCCCCGCGGGGCGTCTCTACATACGAGGTCAGAAGCCGTCAGGCGAGGCGACGTTCCCAACATAGACGAGGCTGTAAAGCAAAAACCCTCCAAGCGCCAGGCACTCGGAGGGTTTTTCACGTTACCATTACGACAACTCGTGGGCCACGGCTGCCGATGAGCATCCCGTCATATATTACTTCAACCCGATTCCGAGGCGAATCATGACGCCGTTCAACTGCTGATTCTCGTCAGCCGTGAAGGCGATGTTCTCGATCTCAAACGTTTCTTCGGTGAACGAGGTGATGCCGAAGGTGAACTTGAGCTCCGGATAAAGCAGGACGGCGCCCAGGTCCATCTCAAGCCCAACGCCGAAGCCGCCACCAATGTTGAGCGACTTCATCCCGGAGACCTCCCCGCGGCCGGCGGACGGAAACCGGATCACCGGCCCTATGGCTACGTACGGCGTGGCAATTTCCATGTTGAATCGAAACCGGAAATCCAGCGGCACCTCAAACATGCTCACGTTAAAATCATCCCTGAAGTTGGCGTTCGCGTCGTTGGCGAATTCAAACACGCTGCCCGCTTGCATGTACCGCAAACCGGGCCGCATCGCCAGGGGGCCGATGGGCATATCGAACCAGATCTCCGCATGCCACCCGGAGGCATCTTCGAAGCGAGTAGCCCCGCTGCCGAGGTCGATATCCGACAATTTACTATAGTTCACGCCCACCGAGAAGCCCAACTGGCCGGCCGCCTCTTGCGCGGGCGTCAGACCCATCATCACTCCAACGAGTACCGCTATACCATACAAACGTATCATTTTCATCGGTCCAGAGCACAGGCCCATTTATCGTGAGAAGAGTGCACGGCCACGGAGGCTCCGCACGAACATGCCGAAACGTCGACGACCACGCCACACAAAAAGCAAGCCGCAACCACTCACCCAAAGCCCGGGCGGATTCGTAGGGGGTGCAACCTGCTTCAACCTATCGAGTTTCTCCGTCGACCCGCCGGGTGGCGGGGCCGGCCAGACCCTCTTGCCGGCTCATTTGGGCTTTTGATCCGAACTCATGCGCATCGGTATCACCTGTTACCCGGTTTATGGCGGAAGTGGCGTAGTCGCCACTGAGCTCGGCAAGGCCCTCGCCGCCAGAGGCCACGAGATTCACTTTATCGCCTACGCTCTGCCCTTCCGTCTCGGCAAGCTGACACAGAATCTCTATTTCCATGAGGTCAGCGTCACCTCGTACCCCCTATTCGAATACCCGCCCTACACCCTCAACCTGACGAGTATGATGACGGATCTGGTCCGCCATCAGAAACTGGATCTGCTCCACGTCCACTACGCCATCCCGCATGCCACGAGCGCTGTCCTCGCCCGTCAGATCCTACAAAAAGAAGGGATCCGGATCCCGGTCGTAACCACCCTGCACGGGACCGATATCACGATCGTCGGGCGGGACCCCTCGTTCGCCCCCGTCGTCAATTATTCGATCAACGAATCCGACGCCGTCACGGCGGTATCCGAATACCTTCGCCGGGAGACCATCGACTACTTCGATATCAAGCAAGACATCGAGGTCATCCCTAACTCGATCGACTCCCGCCAGTTCAGACGGCTCGCGGCCGAGGAACTCCGGATGCATCTGTGCCCGAATTGCGAGAAGGTGCTCGTGCACATCTCCAATTTCCGGCCGGTGAAAAATACGTTGCACGTCGTTCAGATCTTTCACCGGCTCCGCATGGAAGGCCACAGCATCAAGCTGTTGCTGGCGGGCGACGGTCCGGATCGAGTACCGGCGGAGCATCTCGCGCGCGAACTCGGGGTCTACGAAGATATCCGCTTCCTGGGTAAACAAGACTCCGTCGAAGAGGTACTCTCCATCTCCGATGTTTTCCTGATGCCCAGCGGTTCGGAGACCTTCGGCCTGGCGGCGCTGGAGGCCATGGCGTGCGAGGTGCCGGTCGTGGCGAGCGACATTGGAGGACTACCCGAACTGGTAGTAGACGGCGAAACCGGGTTCCTGTGCCCGCTCGGCGATATCGACGCCTTCGTGGAACGCACCCGCCGCATCCTCACCGACGACGCCCTGGCGGCACGGATGAGCAAGGCCGCGCGTGAGCGTGCGCTGCAACTGTTCGACGAGACGGCCATCGTCCCGATGTACGAGGCGCTGTACGAACGCACGATCGAACGGGTGCGATCGGCCGGCTAACCGCCCGGACCCACGCATCTAGTACAACGAATAACCGGGAATGTAATCGTCCCACTGCGGGATGTGATCCAGGCCTTCTTTTGCCAGCTGGTATTCCGTGCCGGCGACCCAGGCAAAGGCGAGTCCCACCCAGAGGCCGCAGAGCAGACTCTCGCCCGGGGTAAACATCGTCAGAAAAAACAGACCATAAAAGAAGCCGAACAAGGCGCCTTCGAGAACGGACAGTCGAGCCGTGTGATGGAAAAGCGGGGGTGGAACGTCGATGCCGAGTCGCCACAAGAGGCGAAAATGCGCCGGCGCCGCCACCCAGGGAGAGATACCGGCCGCTTCCGCTTCACGAACGAAAGCCGCCACTTTATCCCGGTGCATCATGCGATTGGAGGGGGCAAGTCGCGATAGTACGGTGGGGAGACTGGGGCCTCCTCCAGGTATCGGCCGGAGCATCCAACATCTTGAATGCCCCACCACGCACGATCGCGGCGCCGGCTGTGGAACGAATCATCGTACCGGCCATGCACGCGCGAAACGTCCCTCCAACGTTCAACGCGGAACGCCACGCACGATTATGACCGGAACAGGTACTGGAATTTGAAGAAGATCTGCCGTTCCGTCTGCACGTAATACCGCGCGTCGCCCGGGTTTCGTCCATTGAACGAATCGAGTCCATGCGTCGAGCCGATGTAGAACGCAGAAAACGGGTTGATCCGGAAGGTCAACAAGGGATCGATGTCCAATCGGTTGGAAAAATCGTTGTACTGCGCAACGGCGCGCAGGGAAAGCTGGCGCGTAAACTGATACGTCGTCAGCAACCGGGCGATATAACCGTCAAAAAAGGCCTCGCCGGAATCCAGATCGGTCAGGCGCGAATAGCTGATCTGGGGGGAAAGTCGAAGCCGCGCCGTCGGGCGGATCGTGGCATATGCACCCAGATTCAAGCTTTTGCCAATCTCTGGCGACGCTACGTTACGAGCGATGTCCCGCCCTCCTTCATAGTTCACGCCCAGGCTCACCGGCTCGCTGAAATTACTCTCCAATTCCAGGTTGAGGCTACGGAGTCCGTCAAACGCGACACCCCTAAAACGCTCCCACGAATGGGTGTACCCGGCAAACAAAAACGTCTGCCGCTTCATCTGGGTGAACACGCTGGCTCGCACGAACTCCTCCTTCTGGAGGCCGCCGTAATTCCACTGCCGCATGGCCTGGACGCGAGGACCGATTCGATCGATCAGCGCGATCTTTTTCGGGAAGAAGTTAAACCCCTGCATCAAGAATAAGCCACGGGCATCGTTCTGGTTGACAAACCCATTATCCGCCCTGAATGTGGGACTGAACTGTTCGTATTCCACGTAGGTAAACGCGTTGCGGCTCTCGCGGCTCAGGGTCGTGGAAACCGCCGAGCCACCGTACGACTCGCCGTCGAGGCCGAGCGTGTGCCGGCCGCCGGCAAACAACACGTCGTTGAGTCCTTCTGAAACCTCCGGGGCATTCGCCTCCACCGTCTGGCTCACGACAAACTGGCTCTGGACGCGGTAGTACTTCAGGAACCGCAACGACGCATCAAGCGCCACCGTCGAGCCGGCGCCCCCGTTATCCAGCCGGCGATCCGTCACCAGAGCGCCCACGTTGGAGTTATTCGGGAACGTGCGCATCGCGCGGACGATGTTCGACCAGCTTTTCCCTCCTTGCAGCAACTCGCTGCTTTCCTCGGAAGGCAACAGGAGCGGCGACGTGTTATCTCGCGCGCCGATGTAGGCCACGTTGGTCGAACCAAATTGCCCCGTCAGCTTGCTGGCGACGATCGGGTCGTTGATCGATCGCGTGTATACGGTTTGAATAGGCGTATCGAACAGATCGCTCCCTTCCTGGAAAAACGGACGGCGCTCGGGGAAAAACAGCGCGAAGGTGGAGTTGACGTCGATCTGCGCCACGTCGGCCTCGATCTGGCTGAAGTCCGGATTGACCGACAGGTCCGCCGTGAGCGCCGACGTGAAGCCGTACTTGAGGTCGAGCGAAGGCTCAGCCGTCACCTTGTCGTTATTGAACCCCGCATCAGGATCCCCCGGGACGGCCAGCGCGCCCGCTTGCGAGCCGGTCAGACCGGGCATGATTTCGAGGTTTCCACCCGACTTGACGCCCTGAATGCCCTCTATATAACCGTACTGGCACGTCCAGCACGGGTCATCGCGATCCACGGCCGCCCAGGTGTACTGGCTCCGGCTCGACCTGGGGTGGGTGATCCAGAAGGTGGCGCGCCACGCCTGTTCCTCGCCGGCCTGAAAGCGGAGGCTGCGAAACGGAATCGCCATCTCCACCTGATACCCTTCGTCCGTGATCCGGCCCTCGGACTTATAAATGAGGTCGAAGCCCAGATCTTCGTTGTTCGTCGTGATACGCGTATCACCCTGGATTCCCAGGGGATTGGAAGCGATGAAATACACCTCACGCCCGTCTCCCCGCGTATCGAGCAAAAAACCCACATAATCGTCCTGCCAGATGTTATCGCGATCGCTCAGATTCGCTCGGATTTGTGTCGGGTCGTCCTCGATGACGAAGGCCACGTAGAGATGCTGCTCGTCGTACGTCAGGTAGGAGCGGACGGCGATCGAAGGCCGGCCCTTCTCCACAGGGAAAAATTCAGAGAAGTTCTGCGCGATCGCCGCGGAACGCCACCCCGTATCGTTTAATTCTCCGTCGACGGCAATATCACCCTGCATGCGGCCTATGGTGAGCCGGGGAAATTCATTGGGTACAAATGTGTCGGCCGTGAGGGGATCGTCGGATGTGGTAGGCGCGGACGACTGGGGTTGCGCTTGCGCTGGCAGAACTAGCACGAGAAAAGCGGTCCCAAGGAGGAGTCGTAGTGTGGAGATCATGCGGTGCCGTGAGTTGCCTTCCCCCGCGCATCCGGGGAAGAAGTGAGCATATGCTACAATACTAGCACCAAGTACGGGGCGGGATTTGGAAAGGTTACAGGGGAGCCTGAGCGATTTTTGGAAGGGTCGATACACATCGTGCAGAGACGATATATCGTGGCCCCGCGGGTGGGGTTACGCCAGATCCGAGCCGTATAGATGATGACAGGGGCGATCAGGCCGTGATCAGGAAGGGATTCTGAGTGCGCTCACGACCAATGGTCGTAGCCGGGCCGTGGCCGGGATAGACCACGACATCGTCGCCGAGGGGGACCAGTTTCTGGAAGATGGAGGCCATGAGTTGCGGCAGCGAGCCCTTCCACAGGTCGGTTCGGCCAATAGAATCGTGGAAAAGCACGTCCCCGGAAACGACGAAGCGGTTCGCGGCATCGAAAAAACAAATCGATCCTGGCGAATGACCGGGGGTGTGGAGGATGTGCCAGGTCGATGCGCCTAGCGAAACGGTATCACCCTCTTCGAGAAAGTCCGCCGGCTCGGGAGGCGTCTCCATCGGGATGCCAAACGAGGCGGCCTGGTCGACGGCGCGGGCGATCAACGCGGCGTCCGACCGGTGCAGGGCATACCCCACCCCGAGCGCCTGGCAGAGCGCCGCGCACCCAAAAATATGGTCAAGATGGGCGTGTGTAAGCAGGATTCGGACGATCTGGATGCGTTCGGTCTCCAGATAGGCAAGCACCGACTTGATCTCGCTGGCGCGCTGGCAGCTGGGGTCTACCAGGATCCCCTCTTTCCCTTCGCTAAAGATGTAGCAATTGGTGAGAAAGGGGTTAAACGAAAAGGAGTGGATGGTCATCATTCGGTGCGGCTAGAACACAGGTAGCGGGCGTTCGGTGGAACGCGTTGCGGCGGGTGAGTTCCGCGAATTATCCGGGCATCCTCGAACCTTCCGAAATCGCAGGCGTTTTTTACCCATATGACCGACATAAGCGTCTATTTCATATTCCTGGTCGTCGGGCTTTTTTTGCTCGACTACTATGTGTACGTCCATTGGAAACGTCTGGCGCGGGCTTACAGGAAGCTGCGATGGACACTGCCTGTTTATGGAGCGGCACTGGTAACCATGCCGCTTACGATGCCGGCCTATTTTGCATTTTCCCGGTGGTGGGAGGTGGAACCCAAGCTGGTCCGCGCCCTGTTTTTCGGCGTATGGGTAACCTACTACTTGCCCAAGGCGCTCATCGCTTTGGTCCTGCTCTTCAAGGATCTTGCGCACTACATCACCTGGCTTTTCCGCTGGTTTCAACTGCAATTAAGCCCTACACCTATCCCATCAGAAGCCGCCGTTACGGTGGCGCCATCCCTGGATCTGACGGACATGAAGCGGATGGGCCGGCGGGCATTCATGCGGCAAATGGGGTGGTCGGCCGGCTCCGTCCCCTTTGTCATCACTGGCTACGGCGTGTTTCGTTCTCTGTATGACTTTCAGGTGCACAGGGTGATCATCCCGATCCCCTCCCTCCCGCCGGCCCTCGACGGCCTCACCATTGCCCAACTCTCGGACCTCCACGCCGGCTCATTCTTCAGTGAGCGGCCCATGCTTGAGGCGGCCTCACTCACGCAAGCCCTTCGCCCGGACCTTATCGTCATCACGGGCGACTATGTCAACAGGGACGATGCCGAGTTCGACCGCATCGCCCCCGGCTTACGCCTCCTCAAGGCAGAACTGGGGGTATATGGTTCCCTCGGCAACCACGACCACTACGCCAACGTCGATGCCGTCGCGGCACGGGTTCGTGCGTCAAATGTCGACCTGCTCGTCAACGCCAATCGAACATTCGATATCAACGGCGCCAGGCTCAACTTGATCGGTACGGACAATACCGGCTTCAACCAGCACTTCGCCGACATGCCGAAGGCACTCGCGGGCCTGGCCCCGCCTGAGCCCGGCGCTCAGTTGTCCCTCCTCCTCGCCCACGACCCGACCTACTGGGACGCGCACATCCGGCAGCAGTACCCGTTCATCGACCTCATGCTAAGCGGCCATACACACGGCGGCCAGATCGGCCTTGAGTTGGGGCCGCTCCGTTGGAGCCTTGCGCGTGTCGCTTACAGCCGGTGGGCCGGCCTCTATGCCGAAGAACGCGCCGAAGCCGGCGACCCGCAGTTCCTTTACGTAAACCGCGGACTGAGCACGGTCGGACCCCCGCTCCGTCTCGGCATCCGCCCTGAAATCACCCTGCTCACCCTGCGGCGCACCTCGGCGGCATGAAACGGATCCATCTTCAGATCCTGCGCATGTTTCCGGGTCCGTTCCTGGGCTGGCTCGGCACGCTCATCTTCCTGCTGGTTATGCAGTTCTTGATCCGGTACTTACCCGATCTCGTGGGCAAGGGACTGCCGCTGGTCGTCATCGGAGAGATCATTGCGTACAACCTGGCCTATATGGTGGTACTGGCCGTACCCATGTCTGTCCTCATCGCCAATTTGATGACCTTTGGCCGGCTGGCGGAGACCAACGTCTATACTGTACTCAAAAGCGCTGGCGTATCCGTACCTCAACTAATCTGGCCGATGCTTCTGCTGGGGGCCGTCATCACAGCCGGCATGTGGAAATTTAATAGCGAGGTGCTCCCCGCCGCCAACTTCCGGGCGAGCAGTTTATGGAAGGATATTCGGCGGAAGCAGCCAGGATTCGAACTGACCGCCGGCGTGTTTTATGATGGGATAAACGACTATAGTATCCTCGTGCGGGAGATTCCGCCGGACTCGAGCGATCTGATCGATATCACGATCTTCGATTACTCAGACAAGTCCGTCCAGCAGGTACTGATCAAGGCCGCCAGCGGCCGGCTCGTCTCGCTTGAGCAGGGCAGCCAGGTGGATCTCCTCCTCGAAGATGGGGAGATGCACCGGGTGTTGAATCCTCGTGGGCGCGTCCAGGAGGACCGTTACGAGCGACTGGCGTTCGACCGCCATCGGCTCAGCTTCGATCTCAGTGAGTTTAGTTTCGAGCGCAGCGATCCGGACGATGGATATCGAACCGATCGCACCATGCGGAGCGACGAGATGATCGGCTATGTGGACTCCCTTGAGGCCAGCATCGCCGAGCGCTCGGAGTCCTTGCGTACGGTAGGGATGCGCTGGATGCGTGATTCGCTCTACGCACCCGTCGGCGCACCTATTCCTGGCGCAGACCCGCTGGACACCACGCGGACGTACGCCGGCAGCCGCATCGCCCTCCGCGGCCTGACCGAGCTGCAGGCAAATCAGGCCTTTGACGGCGCCCTCGGCACCCTCCGGGCCGACCGCTCTGTGGTCGAGCAGATCAACCGTAGCATCGACTCCGAACAACAACGCGCCGATAAATACCGCGTCGAGATCCACAAAAAGTATTCAATTGCCGTCGCCTGTCTGATCTTTGTCCTGATCGGCGCCCCCCTCGGCCTGAGCATGCGGCGCGGCGGACTCGGTGTGGTTGGCGCCCTGGCCATGGGCATCTTCCTTTTTTACTGGGTGACGCTCGTCCAGGGCGAAAAACTGGCGGACCGCGGCATGCTCATTCCGTGGGTCGGGATGTGGGGCGCCAACATCGTAATGACTATCTTGGGCGCCGGCCTACTCGGCTACGTCATGTTCGATCTCAAGGCGCGCCCTCTCTTCCGACGGGCGGCCTGAATCGCACCGATTGAATTCGCCCGATGATGCTCTACCTCGTCCCTACTCCCGTCGGAAACCTCGAAGACATCACACTGCGCGCCCTGCGGGTTCTCAAAGAGGTGCCGCTCATCGCCTGTGAGGACACTCGCACGTCCGGCGTGTTGCTCGATCACTTCGGCATCACCACGGCGCGGACGAGTTACCACGACCACAACGAGCGACACAAGGCGCCTCACCTGATCGCACGGATGGAGGCCGGCGACGATATTGCCCTCATCACCGACGCCGGCACGCCCGGCATTTCCGACCCCGGCTTTTATCTCGTGCGGGCCTGCCACGAAGCCGGTATCCCGGTCGTCGCGCTCCCCGGTCCAACTGCCTTTGTCCCGGCGCTTGTAGCTAGCGGTCTACCGGCCGAACGTTTTGTGTTCGAAGGATTTCTGCCGGCAAAAAAAGGGCGAAAGACGCGCTTGCTCAGCCTCCAGGCCGAGACGCGCACGATCATCTTCTACGAATCCCCGCATCGGTTGACCCGGATGCTGGAGCAGCTAAAGGACGCCTTCGGCGAAGAACGGCCGGCGGCGGTTGCTCGTGAGCTGTCAAAGAAGTTCGAAGAAGTTCGCCGCGGCACCCTCGCCGAACTGCTCACGCACTACGGTGCGCAGGAGAAAGTCCGTGGCGAATGTGTCGTGGTGGTAGCCGGCAGCGGCCGGGAACCCCGTGCGCTTCCCGATGAAAGTGAAGAGGATGCCTGACCCATACGAAGCGCCCTCGTTGGTGCGTTAAGCAGAGACCTGCTTCCGAGCAACTTCACCCCCTGATATGGCGTTGGATGCGCGGACCTGAGCGGCCGGCCGACGCACGCCGGCGCCATCCCGGTCTCCGCACGCCTGACACGACGACGTACGTCCCACCCATTCCGACGGCCGGACCACTCCGCCCACCGAACGCATGAACTGGAATAAAACCGAACGCATCCTGGCCGCATTCGTCTTTCTCTGGGCGCTCGTGTTATACCTCGCGACCGTGGCTCCGACGGCATCGTTCTGGGATTCGGGCGAGTTTATCGCGATCGCCAACCAGCTCCAGGTGTCGCATCCGCCGGGCGCACCGTTTTACATGTTGATCGGGCGGCTCTTTTCCATGTTTTCGTCGCCGGCGTATGTAGCACTCGCCGTCAACCTGGTCTCCGTACTCTCCAGCGCGCTGACCGTGTTGTTGACGTTTCTTATCATCGTGCGTATCGCCCGCGAATGGCAGCCGGCGGATCGGGAGCAGACGTTTCAGGACCACATCACCGTCTGGGCCGGCGGCGTGATCGGCGCCATCACCTACGCGGCCACGGACTCGTTCTGGTTCAACGCCGTCGAGGCCGAAGTCTACGCCATGTCGATGTTCTTCACGGCCGTCGTCGTGTGGCTCATCATGAAGTGGAGCGAACTGGCCCGCCGGGAAGAAGCCCAGTTCACCGGCAAACACCAGCACCCATTTGGCCTGAGCGCCAATCGCTACCTCATTCTGATCGCCTACATGTTTGGCCTGGCGATCGGGGTGCACCTGCTGAACCTGCTGGCGGTGTTTTTTGTCGCGCTCATCTTCTTCTTCCAGGAGATCGACCGACGAGACTGGTCGACCGGGCAGCGGATCGTCGGCCTCATCGTCACCGGCGTCGTATCGGTGCTCATCTTCCTGTTGATCTACCCCGGCATGATCCAGTGGCTGCCGTCGCTGATCGGGGATAGCGGCGCGCCCATTTTCTTGACGGTAGCGTTGATCCTGGCCGTCGTGGCCGGCATCTATTTTACACAGAAGCGGCAGATGCAGGTGCCCAATCTTGCGTTCCTCTATGTCGCGATGGCGCTGATTGGCTATACGACCTATGCGCTGATCTTCATTCGGAGCGCGGCCAACCCGCCCATCGACGAGAATGATCCCGAGACGGTAGAAGCCATCGTATCCTACCTCAAGCGCGAACAATACGGCGATACGCCGCTGTTGAAGGGGTCGACATACGACAACGCCACCGCGAAGATCAACTACGACGAGGAGACCCTATTCCCGCGCCGGCACTCCCCTGCCCCACCGCACCTCGCGTTTTACGCCCAATTCGATTCCGATTGGGATTTCTTTTGGGAGTACCAGGTGCGCGACATGTACTTCCGATACTTCCTCTGGAATTTCTCTGGACGAGGGAGCGACGAGCAAGATGCGCCGGCGATCACGGGGATCAGCGCCATCGACCACCCCGATTACGGGCCCGATCGATTCGTTCAGACCCCCAGCGAGCGTGAAAGTCGCAACGCCTATTTCGCGCTGCCGCTCCTACTGGGTCTCTTTGGAGCCATATTCCACTTCATGCGCGACTGGCGCCGCGCGTTCAGTATTTTTGTCCTTTTCTTCGTGACCGGCATCGGGATCATCCTGTACCTGAACCAGACCCCGATGCAACCGCGCGAGCGCGACTATTCGTACGTGGCCAGCTTTTTTGCCTTCACCCTGTGGATCGGCATCGGCGCGACAGGCGTCCTCCAGCTGATCCGCGAGTCGATGGAGAAGTCGTTACGAGACGGCGCCAGCAACGCGATCCTGATCGGCGTCGCCGCGTTATTATGTGTGGCCGTTCCGCTCTGGATGACGATCGAGAACTACCACGATCACGACCGTTCGGGCAACTATGTCGCCCCGGAGTATGCCTATAATATGTTGATGAGCGTCGCCGACGATGCGATCCTGATCACCAACGGCGACAACGACACCTTTCCGCTGTGGTACCTGCAGGAGGTCGAGGCCGTGCGCCGGGATGTGAGAGTCGTGAACGTATCGCTCTTAAACACACCCTGGTATATCAAACAGCTCAAGAACCAGTCCTCACGGGACTCCGCGCCGTTGCCGTTTTCGATGAGCGACGAGGAAATCGACAAGCTGAACATCCGGCCATGGCAGCCTCGGGAAATTAGCCTTCCGGTGGATGTCGATGCGTTGATGCAGGATAGCGAAGTGCCGCTTGCGCCGGGCGATACGAGCCGATTCGAAAGCCCGATGTCATGGACACTGCAGGGCCGGCCGTACGACGAGCGCATGAACCTGCTGTATATATCGGACCTCGCGCTCTACGATATCCTCTTGACGAACGCCGAGAAGAACTGGGAGCGGCCGTTTTATTTTGCCGTGACCGTGAGTTCGGATGGGTTGATGGATCTGGACAACTACTTTCAACTCGAAGGCCAGGCCTTCCGGATCGTCCCGATCAAACACAATGAGCAACTGGGGCGCGTGGTCCCTGGGATCACGCCGCAGCGGTTGAGTCAGTTCAAGTTTACCGGACTGAACGACCCGGAGGTATATTTCGACGAGAACGTGCGGCGAATGGTCGACAATTACCGCAATATTTTTGCAACGACCGCACAGACGGTGGGTGAAGCGGGCGACCAGGTGCAGGCTGTCGCACTGATGGATCGGCTCATGAACGAAGTCCCGTTCCAGACCATCCCCGGCACACCCCAGTCGTACCTCGTCGTCGCCCGCGCGCTCCAGTTGATCGGGGAGACCGAGCGCGCGGTGTCCGTATGGAAAAACGCCGAGCCGGTTGTGCTGGACCAGCTGAAGCGCGCCCAGACGCGCCGGCAGGTGGACTCGCTCATTCGCTTTATTCAAATGATCCAGCTCGGCTACATCGAAGTAAGCGATTTCGAGGCGGCATCGACCTTCAGCGACCGCATCGCCGAGGCCCTCGACGACGACATTTACCGTCAGACTCCGGAACAGCTGCGCGCCGAACGCGACCGCCTCTTCTCCCCGGATTCCGCCTCTGCACCCTGATCGACCGCCACGTTCGATGTCCCATTCTCAGTAAGCGTCTACTTACTGAACTCATATGGAGATTTCCCTAATTTTCTCGGGATTTATGATCAAGTTTTTGCAGGGATGTTGCTTTTTCAGGTTGACATAGAGGCATACAGGGTTCTATAATGCGTATTCCGGCACTAAAAATGCCGATAACCCTGAACTCCACTCTATCACCCAGCGCCAGGGGACGAAGCTCATCTGTAGGCCTCAGGCGCGCGCAACATAAAACGTAGAAGGAGGCTTTCTATGTCTGACATTACTGGTGTCGTCAAGTGGTTCGACGCGAAGAAAGGGTACGGCTTCATTCTCCATCCGGACGATGGCAGCGATATCTTCGTGCACTACTCTCAAATCGATTCAAGTAAGCGATTCAAAACCCTGAGGACGGGAGAAGTAGTTTCGTTCGATCTTGTCAATGGCCCCAAAGGCCTCCACGCACACAATGTGATGGCATTCGGCGACGAGAGCGAAGGAGCGGAAGAAGGTGTGCTATTAGCGCACGACGAGGCACACTGAGCCCACGAATCGCGTCCCCGTCCCTGGGCACGATTCGTATGACTCCGCCGGAGCGCCCCCCACACCTCGGGTGTTCCGGCGTGTAGGCCGGCCGCACCTCGACGCGGCTTCTTCCTATAACGACCGTCTCATCCCCAATTCCCTGAAAGGCCTCGCCCGGCGTCCCGTCGGGTGCCAGGTGGTGTGTATCGTCGCCCGACCCCCTTACCGGGTTCGGGCGAGGCTGCTTCGAACCCAGGCGCAGGTAATCTCACCTGACGTTCCGGCTTTTGTACGTTGTATTTGCACATCGCAGCCCCTATTTTGCGGCGGCTGCCGGAAGGCCGTAGGATGGCAGCTCCTGTTAAAACGGCACTAACCACGTGGTACGGAATCGATGAGTTTTTCCTTTTCCGACGGGGATATGAATCGTATCGCGGCGGTGTTGGGCGTTACGCCCAAATACGACGCCGCTCTGGTGCGCTTGGAGTTATACGACGAAGAAAGTGGGCGATCGCTGGCGCTGGAGGTGCTCCGCGAGCTGGTGTTGCCTATCGGGTTACTCAAGGATCAGCCGGCGAACCTGGTGTCCGTCTATACAGCCGGCTCATTCCTGCAACTACAGGGCTGCACAGGCTTTATCGCCAGTGAGGAGCTCGGGGAGGTGATCTTCGTAGCCCGCCGTTCCGGGACCACCAGCGGCCTCGTCGTCGAGCGCCAGGCCGGCGCCTCGCTTTTTGCACATGTGGACGAACGTCTGTTGTCAACCGACTTCGAGAAGCTGCCGCCGGAGATGATCATGAGCAGTGTCGCCCTCTCGCTGGCGGAAACCCTCTTCAACGATCTGGGCTGAAGCTCCCGACCGCGTGACACGCTCCTCGCTGCCCTGGCTCGAACTCGTCCACGCCCACGCGACGCTCCGGATTGACGACGACCGTCTCACCCGACTCATCCTGGCGCTCCTGGAGGATGAAAACCGCACCTGCGAGTCACTCGGCGTTATCCTCGCCGACCGCCAGACGGTGCTCGAACTCAACCAGACCTATCTCCAACACGACTACCCTACCGACGTCCTCTCCTTCCTCCTCGAACCCGACGACGGCGTTTCGCCACTTCAGGGAGAGATCTACGTCGACCTTGATACCGCCCTCGAACGCCACGAAGAATTCAGCGCGTCCTTCGAGGATGAAGCCCTGCGGTATGTGATCCATGGGTTACTTCACCTGCTCGGATACGAGGACGACTCGCAGGATGCGAGGCAGCGAATGCATGAGATCGAGAACAGGTACCTCGGGCGCCCGTGAAGAAAGTGCAACAAAGTCGTCACGCGATAGACCAACTACTGCACCCTACCTTCGTTTCATGTTCGCTAGGGGCATTCTGGCGTGCCCTTGTTTCCAGACAGTCCCCCATTCTCCGACACCCCCTCTTTTTTCAAGGGTAACAATTTCTTATCGTTCCTTCACCGCGTCTTCAAATACCTTCCTTTACACCACTTCATATCCAGGAGGTTACTTATGGACACAAGAATCACGGCACGGCACTTCAGCGCACCCCCCAAACTGAAAGACCATGTGAACATGCGGATGTCAAAATTGGAACGGTACTACAACGGCATCACCGACGCCCACGTGGTGTTGAGCTTGCCGAATACCGGTAGCGTCAGTAAATCCGCTGAAATCACCGTGCAAGTGTATCGACAAGCCTTGACCGCTCAGGATCGCGCCTCTACCTTCGAAGAAGCTGTCGACCGCTGCGTCCTTCGTCTTCGCCGGCAAGTGCTCAGGTATAAAGACAAGCTTCGGGGAAATTAAACGCCACAGGCACCCTGCCATCACGCCGGCATCAAGCCGGTAGCCCGTTCACCACACGGCAGATTGCAGGATGTACCGGTACGATCGCCTTTCAGGCGGCACACACCCTGCATCCTGCAATCTGCCGACCATCCTCTCAGGCCATCTTTCGGCACGCTTTCACCACGCGCTTCACCACATCCGCCGACTGGATAATATAAAAGTGGATACACGGCAGATTGGCGCTCATCAGCTCCTCCACCTGACGCAACGTCCACTCCACCCCGATATCGATCACATGCTCGGGCCTGGCGGCTTCCACTTCCGCGGCCAGCGCTTCTGGGATTTCCAGGTAGAATTTACTTGGCAGCGACTGCAACTGCGCCTTGCTCGTCAGGATCTTTAAGCCCGGGATGATAGGCACGGTGATGCCCACTTCGCGGCATCGTTCGACAAACTCGAAGTAGTGTCGGTTATCAAAAAACATCTGCGTCGTTACAAATTCCGCCCCTGCGTCCACCTTTCGTTTCAGATTGAGGATATCCCAGGTGATATTCGGCGCTTGAACATGCTTTTCGGGATAACCGGCCACGCCCACACAAAACTCCGTCGGCGTCGCGTCCATGATATCCTCCATGTAATGCCCGCAATTCATCTCATGGATCTGGCTCACGAGGTCTACCGCGTACTCATTAACCGTACGATCCGGCGCCACCCGTTTCTGATACTCCGAGGTATCGCCTCGCAACGCCATCACATTCTGGATGCCCAGATAGTTCAGCTCGATGAGGGCGTCCTCCGTTTCTTCCCGGGTGAACCCCATACACAGCAGATGAGGGACGGGCTCGATGTTATAGCGATGTTTGATCGCCGCGCAGAGACCCAGCGTACCCGGGCGCTTACGTTTGACGTGCCGGCGCCAGGCCCCGGTGGGCATTTCCTCATAATATACCTGCGCCGAATGGCTCGTGACATCGATAAATGGGGGCTCGAACTCCACCAGATCCGACACGATCCGCATGATCTGCTGGGCGGAGCTGCCTCGTTTGGGCGGTACAATCTCGTAGGAGATGAGCGTCTCGGAGGTACGATCGAGGATTTCGCTGATCTTCATGTACTCAAACAGATTAACGGTTCAGGATTTGGCGAGACAGGCAAAATATCATAGCTTGCGGGCCCGACCTTGATGCCAATGGCGGGCATCTCTGGCAACCGGCCGAGCGACGTGTAACCAGCAACCACTCCTTCTGTTCGATGAATGCTATTGTCTTTGCCACGGAGCAGGAGGCTCGCCCGTTCCTCAAGAAGTACGAACGGGGACGCTTCGATGGCCTTGAGGAAGGAGAGATCGTGCGAGACGACGCACTGGTGGTCACCATCACCGGCCTGGGCAAAATCAAAGCCGCCCTTCGCACGGACCAGCTGCTGCGGGGCCACCGTGTCCGCCGGCTCATCCACGCCGGCACCTGTACCGCCCTGACCACAAGCCTTGCCCTGGGCGAGTTGGTCGCAGCGGATCAGGTGTTTGAGGGCGATCGGATCGAATTGTCCGCCCCCACCTACCCTCGGATGCCGCTGGACGTGTTTGACCCCTCGATGAAGCAGGGGACGCTGGTCACCCAGGATCACACTCCTCAGGACGAAAAAGAGCGCACCTACTGGCAGCGCATCGCCCAGATGAGCGATATGTCCGGTTATGCCGTCGCTTACGTTTCCGCCACGTACGGGGTACCCTGTTTTATCATTAAGGCCATCGCCGGCTATCTCTTCGGGCAAGACGAGAACTTCCAGCGCTCACTCGAGCGGGCCCACGAATCCATCGGAGACTTCCTGATGCGCCATGCTACCGCCTGAGCCGCCCATTCAGGAATAGACACGCAGTAGAACGAATACCAGCACGCCAGTAACCGACACGTACAGCCAGAGCGGCAGGGTTATCCTGGCGATACGAGGATGTCGGTCGAAACGCCCCTTGAGCGCAAAAAACAGGGTAATCAGCGCGAGGGGGAGCACCGCGATCGACAAGGCGATGTGGCTGATCAAAATACTGAAATAGACCGGCCGGATAAAGCCCACACCCGTAAACGGCGTATCGCCGTGGTGGTAGTGGTAAATGAGGTAACTGACGAGGAACAGCCCGGAGAAGACAAATGCGCCTAGCATAAACCGGCGGTGCATCTGGATATTGCGGCGACGAATGAACACGTAGCCGATCAGGAGGCACAATGCGCTCAGCGAATTTAGGAGCGCGTTCACAGCGGGTAAAAACGACACATCGACCGCCTCGCCCGCCGCCGGCTCGTTGAAGTAGATCAACCAGATGAGAAACCCACTGGCCGCGGCACTGGCCAACAGGATTGTACGGATGGCGCCGTCGCCGGCTCTGCTGGATTCAAACATACGGATGACCACTTCGGGCGAGACGGATACAGTTGCGTTAAGCGTTTGCGAGAAAAAGCCGATGATCCAGGTTTATCGTGTCGAGAACAAACCCCGGGGATCCCATGTCGGCCGCACTATCCAATATACTGAAGCCAGGTACCAACGAATTCGAGATCATCGAATTTGCTCTGGGACATGTCACCGACGAAGGCGAGGAGGTCATCCAATCGCTCGCCCTCAATGTTGCCAAGGTTAGGGAGATCATTCCCATGCCGACATTGACGCGCCTCCCCCAGATGCCCCCTGGCGTGTGCGGGATCACCCATTTGCGCGATCGAATCATCCCGGTAATTGATCTAGGTTATTTCCTGTACGGCCAGGCAAGAATCTCAAAGGCAGAGCACTTGATCGTCAGTGAGTTCAACGGGACACGCCTGGGCCTCGTCATCGACTCCGTCAAGCGCATCCACCGCTTGAGCTGGCAGGCATTTACGCCACCAGAATCGCTTAAAGGTGTCGCCCCCAACTGCGACTCGATCGTGGGTATCCTCATGATCGACAACCGCACGATCATGATGATCGATATCGAACGCATCCTCGCCGAGATCCATCCGAAGTTCGCGTTTGTCAACACCTCGAATGTGCCCGCGGACTTTGGCGTCAAGCACCGTGTCATGACCGTGGAGGACTCCGCCATCATCCGCAAGCTCATTCATAACGAACTCAACTCGGTCGGTTTCCAGATCATCTCGCTCAACGATGGGCAGGAGGCGTGGGAACTACTCCAGTCGTACGCCAGGCGCGTCAGCGAGGGCGACGCGTTATCCGATATCGTCAATCTGGTCATCACCGACATCGAGATGCCGCGGATGGATGGGTACACGTTGACCAAGAACATCAAAACCCATGAGATTCTCAAGCGGATACCGGTCGTGATCTTCTCTTCGATGATCAGTGATGACAACCTCCACCACGGCGAACACGTCGGGGCGGACGCGCAGCTGGCCAAGCCTCAGATCACCCGGTTGCTGGATTGTTCGCGATCGCTGCTGACGGGTAAAAAAGTAGAGCCCCAGCTCGCGTAGGCGAACCGGGGCTCGAGTAAGATGTCGACCAGAACCAACTACTCGACCGAGTGCATCACGCCTTTCATCAGGGCGAAGTGCCCGGGGAAGGTGCAGATAAACGGGTAGTCCCCGGCCGGCGGGGCCGTGAATTCGACCGATTTGGTCTCACCCGGCATAGCGATGGCCGTCGCGAACAGAACGGCGTCGCTCTCTGGCACATACTGCTTGGCCGCGCCAGCTTGCATGCCGGCCATGCCCACAGCATTGATGTCCGATGCTGGTTTCAGCACCACGACATTGTGCTGCATCGCCGGGCTCTTGGCCGTGTTTTTCATGGTCAGCTTGACTGTCGTGCCGGCCTTCACCGTGAACTCGGTCGTGGCGAACTTCATCTCGTCACCCACCGGTTCGATGATAATCTCCTGAACCGCTTCCTCGCGAACGGATACGGCACGCATCGTATCCTGTTCATCGGAAGGCGCCGAGGCAACCTGGGAATTCGGTTCCGTGGTGCAAGCGCCGAGCGCGAGCAGGGTAACCAGTACGGGTACGGTATATCGTTTCATAATCGTTTTCCTTGTCTTGATGCCCGAATGACGGCGTCGTAGATCGAACGCCTACTCTCTCAGGTGTTGTTCAGGGAGTGGTTTTCGTACTCCCAGTATCGTTAACATAACGGTGGCCGCCATCAGGCTGGCGCCCACAACCATGTGAGTGGTATTCAGTAACACTTGTAGGCCGCTGCGTCCGATGCCCGCTTCTTGAAGCAGCACCGCATACGCAACAAACCCTAAACCGATCTGCGCTACTAATAAAACGGCCATGACACCCGACACATGGTGCACCAGTGTGCCCCGTGTGGACGACAGGCGCACCCACCGGATGGCCATGAGGAGGATGCCGAACACCAGAAACGCCCCGGTCATGTGAATCATCGCCAGGGCCACATCCACTCCCTGCCCGACATGTCTCAGGACCGCGCCCAACACGACCTGTCCATACAATGCGCTAACCGGTAGCCAGAAGTAGCGACGCAGCGCATCGCCCGCCTCTCCTTCCGCAAGCCCCTCCCTGTTTAACCACGTTGGGGTCGTAAACACCCACATGGCCGCTAACAGTGAGAAGTATAGCTGCGCCACGCAGGCGTGGATCACCGCCAGGTTAAGCGACTGCCATAGGACGCGAAAACCACCGAGTGTCCCCTGTACGATGACGAGGACAAGGGCTATCATCCCCAGATACTTCATCCAGCGCCGTGGATCTGCGTACCAGGTCCACCCCGCCAGTACGATCGTACAAAAGCCCACGAGCATCCCGAGCAACCGATGGCCATGTTCGGCCAGTACCGGCGGAATGGCATACCACTGGGGCATCGGGTTGATGGGGTCGTAAGAATCAAACGAAGTGGGCCAGTCGGGCACGGCCAGGCCGGCATCAATGCTGGTCACGACCGCTCCCCAGGAAAGAAGAACAATCGTGCAGCCCAGGGTAACAAGGGTGAAGCGTCGCCGCCGGCGCAGATCGGGAGAGAGAAGCGTGGCCTGATCGGGCATGTGAAGCACAGAGGGTGCAAATCGGAAGGCGGGCTGAATAGATTCGAGAGCCCCGTAGTTAATCCTGCTTCCAACAACGAGACCGGGAAGAGGCAGTTCCGTTAAAAGCCCTTGAAGGCGTTACCCCGGGAGCCGGTCGACCCGGACGATCGCGACGCCATCCAACGCCACGCGAACGTCGAAAACCACGGAATCGGCCATGCCAATGCCGGTGAGCAGGGACGTGTCCATCACCGCAAAATGCATGGACATTGCGTCCATGAACCCCGGGATGTCTTCGTGATCAATCTGGACGAACTGGCGTGACGGGGTGATGCGCTCGACGACACCGATACCCGTATAAGTCTTCACGGCCGAAGCATCTTGCGAATCAGCGGAAGGGCCGCAAGAAGCGCCCGATATCAGCATGAGGCTACCGGCAACCATGAGACGGAAAGTGGAGGAGCGGAGGGGCGTCAGCACACGGAACGGGGAGAAAAAGGGAGCCCGCGCGGGGCAAGGCGCGTCAATTCCGGCGGCCGTGGAGGTCTTCGAACCAGCAGAGCGGAAGCCCTTCCGAGTCGCCGTGCGCGAAGTGATAGGTCGACTGCGGCGCATCATGGCTGAGGTAACGCTGGTCCTCCCGTATTTCCCGGATCCCGACGGGGATGCTGGCGCCCTCCTGGGTGGCGTGCCGGCGGAATAAGGCGGCATCACGATCGACCAGAAGCGGCTTTTCAGGAAAAAAGATCCGGCATGCTGTCACCACGACCCAGGTGAGCATGAAAAACAGAATCGGAACAGCGATGATGGCGAATAGTGCAAAAACAGTCAGCATGGAGCACAGAGGGGCCGGAAACCAATCTGATTATCTCACTGGATTGTAGTTGCTTCCCGGCACTCTTTCAAGGGGTGCTGCAAAAACCCTGACGAGGTGCGGACAGAAAAGCCAACAGGAGGAGGAACAGCCTATCTGACAACGCGCTTTGCTCGAGGTTCCGATACAAAATAGGCGGTGCGACAAAAGCCGCACCGCCCGGAATCATCATTCAAAATAGCGCTAGAGGAGCTTAGTGAGCCGCCGGCGGCGCGGCCTCATCCACGCCTTCCAGCGCACGTCGTTCTTCTTCGATCGTCTGTTTACCCACATTCCCGATATCGCCGCGGAAGGCGGTGTCGAATATGGTGAAGGTGAGGAACACGATGACAAAGATGCAGCCTACGGCGAAGATGAGGGCATTCACCCGGTTGTCCCACTTCAGCCCCATGAAGAACGTGACGACCAGACCCGCCTTCATGATGGCAATCACGATAGCGAGGACAATGTTAAACGGCCCGAGATCAACGAATTCGGCCGTCAACACGGTAAAGATAGTCAGGAACACCAGCCCGCCGAATACGGAGAGCAGCAGTTTGAGCGGGATGATGTGGTGTCCGTGATTCGCTGCGTGTGCGTGTGCCATAGTGCCTGGAAGAAATCTGGAAGCGTGTCCTGATACAACAGTGGGTGTGCGTTTATGCGCGCGCTAGATGAGATACATCAACGGGAAGAGGAATATCCAGATGATGTCGACGATGTGCCAGTACAGACCGGTGAGTTCGACCGGGGTGTACCAGCTGCTCGAAAAGTGGCCGCGCATGGCGCGAAAGACCAGCCAGCTCATCAAGAACATCCCGACGAGCACGTGTACGCCGTGGATGCCGGTCATGATGAAGTAGATGCTGAAGAACTGCGGAGCATACAGCATTTCGAGGTCGTGGCTGGCGTAATGCGCCCCCGGGAAGATACCGTGTTCGAACTTGGATGTATACTCGAAATACTTGACGACCATGAAGACGCCGGCGAGCAGCACCGTGATCACCAGGTTGGTGATCAGCATCTTCCGGTTGTCCTTCTGTGCAAAGTGGATGGCCATGGCGACCGTAAGCGAAGACGCCAGCAGGACGAGCGTGTTAAAGCCGCCGAGGCGCCAGTCCAGCAGCTTGCTGGCGGCCTGAAACACTTCCGGGTGCCATACGCGGTAGACCGTGTAGGCCACGAACATACCGCTGAAAAGCAGGATTTCCGTAACGAGGAAGAGCCACATGCCCATCTTCGCAGCGTCAAATTGCTGTTCGGACGTCACGAAGTGGTGTTGCAGGTGCGAGGGATGCGCCGGCTCCGCGTGTCCGCTACCCATGGAGGATGTTACGGTTGAAGTCGTTGCCATACGTCAGCTGTTGGTTGGAGTGCGTCGCCGAAGCGGCGCGGTTTCCCAAAAGGGTGTATTGAAACGGTAGTCGAGGATCAGTGGCGGATCCGAGGTTCAGGCTCGGCCTGGTTCGCGCCATCACCGGCGAAGGAGTCGCGGAGTACTTCGAAGTCGTACGGTCCGTGCGTCACGATCGGCTGCGCGCTGAAGTTGTGCGCGACGGGCGGCGACGTGGCGTTGGTCCACTCGAGCGTGGCGGCGCCCCACGGATTGGCCGGCGCGCGTTGACCGCGCCTCAGCGAATGGATGAGGCATCCCAGCACAGTGAACAACCCGAGCGCGAGCACCCAGGAGCCGATCGTCGAGGCCAGGTGGAGGTTCGCGAATTCCGGCACATAATCGTAATACCGGCGCGGCATGCCCTGGCTGCCGAGGATCAGCTGCGGGAAAAACGTCAGGTTGAATCCGAAGAAGATCAACAGCGCCGCGATGCGGGCCGAGGCTTCGTGGTACATCTTGCCCGTGATCTTGGGCCACCAGTAGTGTAACCCGCCCAGGGCGGCAATCACGGTGCCGCCCATCATTACGTAGTGGAAGTGGCTGACCACGAAGTACGTATCGTGCAAGTGTACGTCGATCGCCAGCACACCCAGCATGATGCCTGTAAGCCCACCGATGGTAAACAGAAAGAGAAAGCTCAGCGCATACAACATGGGCGTCATGAGCCAGATCGAGCCCTTGTACATCGTGGCCACCCAGTTACACACCTTGACACCTGTAGGAATCCCGATGAGATAGGTGATCAGGGAGAAAACGATGGACGAGACGGCGGACTGTCCTGAGACAAACATGTGGTGGCCCCAGACGAGGAAGCCCAGGAACGCGATGGCCACGGATGACAGCGCGACGAACTTGTAGCCGCTGATGGCCCGGCGCGAGAACGGCGCGATAAGCTCCGAGATCACCCCGAACGCCGGCAGAATCATGATGTAAACGGCCGGGTGGGAGTAAAACCAGAAGAAATGCTGGTAGAGCACCGGATCGCCGCCGAGGAGCGGGTCGAAGATGCCGATCTGCAGGAAGCGTTCGGCGAACAGGAGGATCATCGTGATGCCGATCACGGGGGTCGCCAGCACCTGCACGATGCTGGTGGCGTAGATGCTCCACGAAAAGAGGGACAGCCGATTCCAGGTGAGGCCCGGGGCGCGCATCTTGTGGATCGTCACGACAAAGTTGATACCGGTGAAGATTGACGAGAAGCCGGCTACAAAGACCGCCATCGTCAGGAATAGGACCGAAGAGTTCGTCGTGGTCGAATAGGGCGCGTAAAACGTCCATCCCGAATCCACGCTGCCGGCGAACAGACCCAGCAGGACTAACACTCCGCCGGCGAGGTACACATAATAACTCGCCAGGTTTAGCCGTGGGAACGCCACGTCGATCGCGCCCAGGTGCATCGGCAGGATGAAGTTGCCGAAGATGGCCGGAATCGAGGGCACCAGGAACAGGAAGACCATCACGATGCCGTGCATCGAGAAGACCTGGTTATAGGCATCCGGCCCCATGATCGTCTGCCCCTGCGTCATCAACTCGAGACGTACGAGCAGGGCGAGTATGCCGCCGATGAAGAACATGATCGAGAGCGTGATCATATACATCACGCCGATCCGCTTGTGGTCGATCGTAGACATCCACGACCACACCGTCTTGACGTGGTTGAGGTAGTTCTCCGACCCCTGATGGGTTGCCGTGGCTTCAGCGCTGTGCGCCGACGAGGCAGAATGACTCATGTTCGTAGGGTGTATTAACGCATTCGGGGAGGCGGGGCGTTACTGCTGCAGCTCAATAAATTCGATCAGGGCCGACACCTGACGTTCGTCCAGGCTGCTGTAGCTGGCCGGCATGATCGGCGAGAATCCCTGGACGATATGCGCCATCGGATTCAGAATCGATTCGCGGATGTAGTTGTCGTCGGCCGTTGCCGTCGACCCATCTTCAAACGTCCGCTGAGAGCCGTAGAGACCTTTAAACGAAGGTGCGATGACCTGGGTGCCGTCGATCGAGTGGCACGTGAAACACGCCTGCTGCTGATACAGCGTCGCGCCGTATTCTGGCAGGGGCATCTCGTCGAAATTCCCACCTCCAGACTCGACCCATTCGGTAAACTCTTCCTGCGGCAACACGATCACCTTGGCTAACATGCCGGAGTGCTGCGTGCCGCAATATTCCGTACAGAAGATATGCTTCTCCCCTTCGGTGGTTGCGTTGAACCAGACCGCTGTGTACCGGTTGGGCAGCACATCGTGTTTGACGCGGAAGGCCGGCACGAAAAAGCTGTGGAGCACATCTTCACTGCTCATCACGAGGCGGACATTCCGACCGACCGGCACGCGCAGTTCGTTGGTGGCGCGGGTGCCGTTCGGGTATTCGAACTCCCACAGCCACTTCTTGGCGCGCACCGTGATTTCGTACGAATCCGGAGGCGCGGTACTAAGTCGCAGGAACGATTGGAAGCCCCAGGTGAAGACGATGAGGCAGAGGATGGTCGGCACTACGATCCAGGAGAGCTCCATGAGCTTATTTTCCTCGACATGCGGCGGCATCTCGTCGGCCTTGCGCCGGCGATACTTCACCACGAAGATTAACATGGCGAGCACCACCAGCGCGAAGATGATCACGCTGATCCAGTAGACGAAATAAAAAAGACTGTCGATCTCGGGCGCCAGCGTCGATTCTGCCGGTGGCAGCCAGAGGGTTCCTTTAGGTTCCATGGTATTGGTGTTAATGGAGAGCCGCCGCGGCCAGCCGCATTCGCTCACGTCGCCAGAACAGAGTCAGCGCCAGACCGAGCGCCAGCACGGTCAGCCCTCCTCCGAGCTTCATTACATTGGAGGCCTGCAAGACGTACGAATTGGCATCCGGATCGTACTTGAGGCAGTAGAGAATGATCTGGTCGATCGGTGTGCCGATCGTACCGTTCGAGGCTTCGAGCAGGGCCAGCCGTACCGCACGAGGTTCGAAGCTGAGTCCCTGAATATACCGGGAAATCCGGCCATCCGCCGTCAAGAACGTGAGGGCCGCCGGATGGGCATACTGCTGGATCTCCTCGATCCACTTAAACCGAAAGCCGACCGCATTCGCCAGGGCGAGGATGGAGGCCTCGCTCCCTGTCAAAAAGTGCCAGCCCGCGCCGGCCTCGGGTTTCCCGAGCATAGCGAGGTAGTGCGCCTTCTGGCGCGCCGCATCTGCGGGCGTATCCTGAGCCGAGAAGCTGATCGACAGCACCTCGAACTCCACCCCGGGTGTCCAATCCATCTGGCCCAGGGTGCCTGTCAGGCCCGTCAGCAGGATACTGCACACCATCTCACATGTGTGGTATACAAAAGAGAGCAGCACCGGTTTTCCGGTCGTGAAATAACTCCCCAGCGTCACCGGCTCGCCGGCTTCGTTATAAAAAACCAGCGTATCGGGAATAGCGGCGCCGAGGCGTTGATCCAGCCCGACCCCATCAAACACCGCCGGGAGTTCGCCTGATTTCTGGGCGTACACCCTCCCTGCGCCGGCACCCGCATGTAGGGCCAGTAGGACGAGGAGCGATATGAGGGATAGGGCTCGCGGCATGCCGCTTCGGTGTCCGTTCTGCTTGTTACTTAATCGGTTGCGCGAGTCGGGGTTCCGACGAATGGGCCGCTTGCATGCCCTTCGCGTAAGCTTCGTTTGCGATCGCCTTCATGGCCTCCTGAATGGGGATCTGGTAGACCCCGCTTCCCGCGTCCACGGTGGCGTAGTGCGAAAGCCGGCTCGCGGCATCAGCGCGAAGACTACGTAATTCTGGATACTGGATGGCGGCGGTAGCCACGTTCCGGATTTCCAGGCTTTTCACGCTCGTGACGGTGAAGCCCACCGCGACCAGCATGATCACGATGACGATCGTGCCGAGCATGATGCCGAAGACAAAGCTGGCATTGATGCCCTCGTTCTCGATATCGGTCGGGCCGCCGTGGTGGTCGTGCGCGTCGTGCGTCGTAGGAGAGGTAGGATTCACTGCGTTGTACCTGGCAAAGTGACGATTACGAGTTTGTAAAGCGGAGCGACTTCTGCAGATTCGGGTCGTTCACGGGCACCAGGCTGTGCCGGCTGAGGCGGTACATGAACACCCCGAAAAACACCCCGAAGAGGCCGAGCCAACTGGTGAAGTCGAGCCAGTGGAAGCCGGCATGACCGCCACGGGCGATATCGAGCACCGGCATGACGATCCAGTGCAGATCGAACCAGTGCATCACGAGCATCCAGACAGTCATGAACCCCAGCACGGCCGGCGACCGCTTGGCGCCGCGCGAAATCAGCACGATGAACGGGATGATGAAGTGCATGGCGAGGAGGGCCGCGCTATGGTACTCCCACCCATGCTCCAGGCGATGCCGGAACCAGACGGTTTCCTCGGGGAGGTTACCGTACCAGATGAGCATGTACTGGCTGAACGCGATGTAGGTCCAGAAAACGGTAAAGCCGAACAGCAGCTTGCCCAGGTCCTGATAGTGCTCCAGGGTGACGACGCCGGGCAGCATCCCGCCGGGGCCCTGCACCAGGAGCGAGGTAAATGTGATGAGGGCCAGGGCGCTCACGAAGCAGCCAGCGAAGAAATACACGCCGAACATAGTGGAGAACCAGTGCGGATCCAGCGACATCAGCAGGTCGAACCCGGCAAAGGCGGTCGTTATGGCAAAGAGCGGGAGCCCCCAGGCGCTCGTTTTGCGCTGCATTGCAGGAATCGCCGGATCGCCGGTGACGTCCTGACGCAGAGATAGGCTGTAGAGCCGGTAGGTGACGAGGGTCCAGACGGCGAAATAAAACAGCAGACGGAGGAGGAAGAAGGGAACGTTCAGGTACGCCTCTTTGCCGGCGATGACACGGTCGTAGGCCGGATTGGTGGGATCGAACAGCTCGTGGTGCGTCCAGTGGTAGAGGTCATGCATCCCGTAAATCACCGGGAACGCGAGGATCGCGAGCAGTGGGAAGGTCCACATGAGCGCTTCCGGGATACGGCGGACGACCACGCTCCAGGCGGACCTCGTGAGGTGCTGGATAAGCACGAAAAAGAGCGCGCCGAGGGCGATCGTCAGGCAGAACACCCAGCCGATCAGGTACGAAAAGAAGAACTGCTGCCGGTCCGCCGCGCCGCCGATGGCGGTGATGACCAGCAACACGATGCCGATCGCGAGTGGCGCGAGCCACCACGCCGACCCGCCGGAGAAGCGATAGGTCGCGTCGGTATCCGCGCCGGTGGGCCGAAAGGGGTCGGCCAGCCAGGTCAGGGGCGAATTAGATTTGATCTCAGCCATGGAAACTCAGTATGCGGCGGGCCTACGCCCGCGCTCGCTAGGAAGTCGAATCCGTGAAGGGGTTCAGCCGCCGGTTTGTAGCCGGCTCAGCTCGCTCTGCGGCACATCGGTCGCCGGCGCGTTCTGGCTGCGCTGGAGCGCGCGGACATAGGCGACGATGGCCCACCGATCGGCCACGGGAATCTGCGGCGCATACGGCGGCATGTTTCGGATGCCGTTCGTGATCACATCGTAGATATAGCCGTCTTCGATCGTGCGCAGGCGGTCCACATGGAAATCCGGCGCCGGCACGTAGCCGTAGCCGGCCCCACCGTTGCCCACCATGATGATGCCCTTGCCGTCGCCGGCCTGGCCGTGGCACACGGCGCAGTAGATGTCGTACCGATTCTGACCACGGGACAGCAGGTCCGCCGTGGCCGGAAGCGGCATGGCGGCCACCAGCGCGCCACTCGCTTCGCGGCCGAAATAAAACCGGCTGTCTTCTCGAAGGAATCCGCGCGCCACCGTTCCGGGAACGGGCGGCCGCATGGCCATCCGGTTCTCAAAGAATCGGTTCTCCTGTTGGCCGATAAATTTCTCCTGGCGGTCCATGTTCGGGTTGATGTGGATCGGAGGCTTGCTGGACTCCGTTCCGCGGCATCCCGTCAGCACCAGGAGGCTGGCCAGTAGTCCGTATGTCGCCACTATTCGCTTTAACGGGATTCGCTTCATCGGTATGCGCTTCATCAGTATCGATCGATCGGATCGTGAATAACTCGGAACGTCAGTGGGTTGCCGCGTGGGTATCGGCGGCGGCCGGGGCGGGGGCGATGCCCATGTCGGCAACACCGTGATCGTGGATAACCTCGACGCTCATCGCACCGATGCGCTTCAGGAATTCCGTGGTCTTCTCCAGATCAAACTGCGCATCCGAAGCCGCGATATGGAGAAAAAAGCCGTCGTCCGTCACACGGGTAAAGGCCTCCGAATAAAAGAGCGGATTGTAAGGACGAGGGAGGCCGTTGAAGGCAAACATCGCGGCCACCGCCGCAAAGGCCGAAAACAGGATCGTCAACTCGAACATCACCGGGATGGAAGGCTCGACGGCAAAAAAGGGCTTGCCGCTGATGTTGATCGGGTAGTCGATCTGCGATGTCCACCACTGGAGCCAGGTGGCCAGCGCGAGGCCGGTTGCTCCGCCAAGGATGACCACATACCCGATATTCGAATTACCCAGCCCCATCGCCTTATCCATGCCGTGGACAGGAAACGGGCTGTGGGCATCGTAATCCGAGTAGCCGGCCTGGTGTGTATCGGCGGCGGCGTGGAGCAGCGTGCTCGGGTTCGAAAACTCGGCGAGCAGGCCGTAGACACCGTCGGCATTGCTGTCGAAGATGCCCATCGAGGTTTTCGAGGAGCGGATGAGATTTTTAAACATGGCTCGAGAGATCGCGTGTCGTCAAAACCGTTGTCCAGATGGGCCGCGCCGGCTTAATGTCCGCCGGGCTTCACCTGGTGGGCAGCGTGGCCGGAGTGGCCGTCGCCGTGATGCTCGTCATAATAGTGAGGATCCGCCTCGGGCATGACGCCCTTCACCTCGGCAATGGCCACCATCGGCACCCAGCGCAAGAAGAGGAGGAAAAGCGTTAGAAAGAGGCCGAACGTGCCTACAAACGTAAAGACGTCGACAAAGGTCGGCGAGTAATAATCCCACGCGCTGGGCATGTAATCCCGATGCAGGGAGATAACGGTGATCACGAAGCGCTCGAACCACATCCCGATGTTGACGATGATCGACGTCACGAACATAAACGGGATGCTCCGGCGAAGCTTCTTGATCCAGAAGAACTGCGGGAAGAGCAGGTTACAGGACATCATGGTCCAGTACGCCCAGGCGTACGGCCCCGTCGCGCGGTTGAGGAAGGCGTAGAATTCGTACTGGCTGCCCGAATACCAGGCGATGAAGAACTCGGTGATGTAGGCAAAACCGACCATCGTGCCCGTCACCAGGATGATGATGTTCATCTTTTCCAGGTGCGCGATCGTGATGAGGTTCTCGATGCCATACACCTTCCGCGAGATGACCATCAGGGTCACCACCATGGCGAAGCCGGAGAAGATAGCGCCGGCGACGAAGTACGGCGGGAAGATGGTGGTGTGCCAGCCCGGGACGACCGATACGGCGAAGTCGAACGACACGACCGAGTGCACCGAAAGCACCAGCGGGGTGGCGAGCGCTGCCAGGATCAGGTACGTCTTTTCGTAGTTGCGCCAGTGCCGGTTCGCACCCGTCCAGCCCATCGAGAAGAACGAGAGCACCTTATGCCGCCACACCTTCCGGGTGCGGTCGCGCAGGGTGGCGAGGTCCGGAATGAGACCTACATACCAGAACACGAGCGACACGAGGAAGTAGCTGGAAACCGCAAACACGTCCCAGAGCAGCGGGCTCTTGAACTGCGGCCACATGTCCATCTGATTCGGAATGGGAAGCATCCAGTACGCGGCCCAGATACGGCCGACGTGAATACCCGGGAAGACGAGCGCGCAGATGACGGCGAAGAGCGTCATGGCTTCCGCGGCGCGGTTGATCGACGTCCGCCATTTCTGCCGAAAGAGAAAGAGGATCGCCGAAATCAGCGTGCCGGCGTGGCCGATACCCACCCAGAACACGAAGTTGACGATAGCCCACCCCCAGCCGACCGGGTTATTGAGGCCCCAGACGCCGGTGCCGTTCCAGACGAGGTAGGCGATCATGATTAGCAGCAGCCCCGCGATGCTGCTCGCAAAGCCGAAGGCGGCGTACCACGCCAGCGGCGTCTTCTTCTCCGTATGCAGCGACACCATGGTGGTGATGTCGTGAAACGAAAGGTTTCCGGTGATAAGCGGGGGATCAAGGTGGACCCCTTCTCCGTGTGTCGTTGCTGGTTTGCTCACGATACGTTCTGTTGCTAATGCGCTGGGTAGCGGGTCAACCGATCGGGCCGATCCTTTCGGATCAGGCCGTGGCGGCCTCAAGTTCTGGATTGGGATTCATCACGCGCCCCAGGTAGGAAGTCCGGGGCTTCGTGCTGAGTTCGGCAAGCATCTCGTAGCGCCGGTTGTCCTGGCGCGCCTTCGACACGTCGCTATTCGGATCGTTGATATTGCCGAACACGATGGCGCCGGCGGGGCATGCCTGCTGGCAGGCCGTCTTCACCTCGCCATCCTGTATCGCGCGATTCTCGAGGCTGGTGCGGATGTTCGCCTGACGCACGCGCTGGATACAGAACGAACATTTCTCCATGACGCCGCGCGAGCGGACCGTCACGTTGGGGTTCTGCACCATGTGTACTTCGAGCGGCAGTGTCTTCGCCCAGTTGTAGAAGTTGAACCGGCGCACCTTGTACGGGCAGTTGTTCGCGCAGTAGCGCGTGCCGATGCACCGGTTGTAGATCATCTGGTTCGTGCCATCCGGCGAATGGACCGTCGCGGCCACCGGACAGACGGCCTCACACGGGGCGTTTTCGCAGTGCATGCACAACACAGGCTGCATGACCATCTTCGGGTTTGCCTCCTGGCCCTCCTCGCTCACGAAGTAGCGGTCCATTCGGATCCAGCTCAATTCGCGGCCCCGGCTCACCTGGTCTTTTCCGACAACCTGGATGTTGTTTTCCGACTGGCAAGCGACCACGCAGGCGTTACAGCCGGTGCACGTGTTGAGGTCGATCACCATTCCCCACTGGTAGACATGGTACGGGTTGTCCTTCAGCGCCGGCTCGGTCGTCGGGTGGCGCTCCTGCCACAGGGCGGGATAATCCGCCCAGGGCTCGCCGCCCGGCAAGGTCTTGATGGCGTCTGCCGCGAAACCGGGGTCTTCGCGATACGTGTCGACGGTGGCCATGCGGTAAAACGGCCGGCCTTCCATGTAGCCGTGATCCTGCGTGGTGGCCACCAGGTAACCGCTCGACACTTTGCTCACCGTTGCACCCGTCGCGATGCGCATGGCGCCCGGGGTGCGGAGCGTGGCGACGTTGGCGCCCACGCCCGTAGCGACCGCCCCCTTGCCGTAGATGTCGGTCTTATCGTCTGTATCGAAGAAGTTCGTGATCCGCTCCGCACGATGTGAAACGATCTGGCGACCGTAGCCTAGCGTCACGGTAACCGAGTCGTCCGCATGGCCGGGAAGGATCCAGATCGGCAACTGCACGACACCGCCACCGGCCGTGATCTCGACCACGTCGGCGTAGTGCATGCCTTTATCGTAGGGCACTTCGAGGCCGAGGCGTTCCGCCGTGGCCGGGCTCATCAGGGCCACGTTATCCCACACCACCTTAGAGGCCGGATCGGGTAGTTCCTGGCACCAGGCGTTGTTCGAGAAGCTGCCATCGAGCACCTTGTTGTCGAGCCGAATGACCACTTCGATTTCATCGCCGCTGACCGTATACGGGCTGGCGCCCGCGACGGGGCGAAGGGCCGGGTCTACGATGGCGAAGCCACTGTTCGGGAGGAAGCCGTCGTGTATCACCTTTTTCCAGGCCGCCTCGATATCGCCTTCGAGCACCGTCCGCCACTGCTCGCGAACGAGGTCGTAACCCGACACGTCGAGGCCCGTGGCGAACGTGTGGAGCACTTCTATGTCCGACTTTCCGTCGTGCAGCGGGGCGATGAGCGGCTGGATGACCGAGAGGGTGCCGTCGTAGGCGCGTCCGTCGCCCCAGGCTTCCAGGTAGTGCGCGAGCGGGATGTGCCAACCGCTGGCGACAGCCGTCTCGTCCTGATGGAAGCCGAGGTGGATCGTCGTCGGTACCCGCGCGAGGGCGCCGGCGAAATCGATCTCACCCGGCATGTCGTACACCGGGTTCACACCGATCATGAGCAGCGCATCGACCGAGCCGTTGCTCATGTCGAACACCAGCTGTTGGAGCTGTTCAGCCTGCGCGGGCTTGACTTCTTCGTTCGTCTCGTACAGAAAGACCGTATTGCCGATGCTGCTGAGCCGCTTGTTGATGGCCATGCACAGCGCGTGGACCGAGGCCGGCTGGGTTTCGCCGGCGAGCACCACCCCGTTCGAGCCGGCGCGGAGCAGATCGCGCTCGATGGCCTGGACGTACGGGTGGTCGATAAATTCTGCGCCCACCCCCTGGACGCCCTCAACCCCGAGGCGCACCGCCAGGGCGGCGGCAAACGCGGGGATCTGACTGGAGCGCAGGCGGAGCCGGTTGTCCGCCGTGCCGCCGGTGACCGAATAGGTGCTTTCGACGACGTAGAGCCGGCTGATGTCGTCCTGCGCGGAGGTCATGCGCCGGCTGGCGGCAAATCCGCGCGTATTTGCGACGAAGTTGCGTTCGGCGGGACTCAGGAAATCGGCGTCGAGGCTGACGATCACTTCCGCCGATTCAAAACGGTAGGACGGGCGCAGCGCCATCCCGAACGCTTCTTGCATGCCCATGCGGGCCGGGTCGTCCCCTTCGGCGGCGTAGGTCACCCAGCGAAGCTGCGGGTACACCTGCGCGAGCCGGCCGCGGAGCGCGTTCACCGTTGGCGACGAGGTCTGCTCGCATAACACCGCCACTTTGCGAGTACCGGCCTGGGCGAGGAAGCCCTGGCAGAACGCGACAAAGTCCGACCAGGTGGCTTCGTTCCCGTCGCGCAGCACGTGCTTGGAGCGGTCCGGATCGTACAGATTCAGGACTGACGCCTGCTCGAACAGACCGGACGCGCCCTGGCTGACCGGATGTTCGGGATTACCTTCAACCTTGGTCGGCCGGCCTTCGAAGCTCTGCACCAGCAGGCCCGACACCACGCCGCGGAACGGCATCGCCGTCGCGTAAAAAAGCGGAATCCCGGGGATGATCTCCTCAGGCTTCCGCGCATAGGGCAGTGTAAGTTCAACCGGCCGGCGACACCCCGTCAACCCGGCCAGCGCCACCGAAGCACCCATCAGTTGTAGGAACTGACGCCGGGAGCTGCCGCCGGGGGAATCACTCGCGCCCGGCATGAACTCCTCATTCCCGAGGCGCTTAAACTGTGGATCCTGCCGCAGGTGCTGCAGGCTGCGCCAAAAGTGCTGCTTCTGGTCTCCCTCTGCCGACGAGGCGGCGTCAATCACGGGTAGTTCGATCATAACTGGCTATCGTTTCAGACAATATGCGCCGGAGTTCTCAGCCGAACGTCGGGCAGATACCCGAACGTACAACACGGCCCCATGGGGCCGATCAATAATGGCAGGCCGAACAGTTGGTGGGAGGCGTGATCCCTTCGTTGGCAACCCGATCCAGGTTGCGCTGCACAAAATCCGACGGGTGCACATATCCCATCGTCGTGACTTCTTCCTTCGGGCGGAGGTACAGCTCGGGCTGACGGTGGCACTCGAGGCACCACCCCATCGAGAGCGGTTCCACCTGAGCTACCACCTCCATCTGGTCGACCCGACCGTGGCACGTCTCGCAGCCCACGCCCTGGTTCACGTGAACGGCATGGCTGAACTGCACATACTCCGCCATGTAGTTTACCTTTACCCACTCCAACGGCTCGCCCGACGCCCAGCTTTCCCGCACGGGCAGCAGCTTCGTCGACTCCGGCTTGATCTGCGCGTGGCAGTTCATACACGTCTGCGTGTCCGGCACATTGGCGATGGGCGACACCTCGACGTTGGTATGGCAATAGCGGCAATCGAGCCCGAGCTGCCCCGCATGTAGCCGGTGGCTGTACGGAACCGGTTGCACCGGTGCGTGCCCCACGTCGATGAACTCGGGTGAAAAGTAGTACCACACGAGCCCTATGAGAAGAACACCACTGACGAGGGCTCCGAGAAGGGATAGGGCCGGCAACGAGTTGGCCCCCTTAGAGAAGGACTGCGGCATTCGAAATCGACGCTCAGTTCATGACACGGGTTATGAAATCCCTGTCGGTGCGCGCGAGGGGATCCCTAGGCTCGTTGCGCACCTTCAGAAAATTAGTGGCTGCGAATTTAGCCTAATCGAATGGATATTTTACCCTGTTTCGATTGAATTTCGAGTAAAAAGAAAGCGCATCGTTATAGTTTCACGCGCTCCTGAAACTCATTGAACATTCACTTCTGACACCCCCGCACCCAGGGGCGCGGGGGGCTGTCGGGAGACAAGCGGACAACCCCTGATCAACGTCTGTGCCCGCCCTCGGCGGCGCCGGGTCGAGGAGGGCGCGCACCCTCGCCGTCGCGCAGAACCAATCAAATTCCCCGCCCAACCCGGCAGTCCCGGATCGCCGGTCCACCAACCGCCGCCGGAAAGCCGGTCACTTTTTCCGATCGACCTGCGCTAATGTTACCCCGCGCTCGAATCAGGCCGACGCCTCTTCCACCATCCGGTTACTCGCCCGCCGCGAGGCAAAGGCGAACCTCCAGATGAGCGCCACCGACGCAAACACCAGCCCCAGCACCAGCCCCGTCCACAGGCCGACGGCGCCCCGATCGAACCCGAATCCCAGGAGGCATCCCGTGCTCAAGCCGATTCCCCAGTACGACAGGATGCCGATCACCATGGGCCCGCGCGTGTCTTTCAGCCCCCGCAACGCGCCGGCCGCACTGACCTGGGCGCCATCGAATACCTGAAAGAGCGCGGCAAACCCCAGCAGCCGCACCGCCAGGGCCACCACCTCCGTATTGGCGGGGTCGTCCACATCCAGATACAACGCGACAACTGCTTCGGGCGCCGCCCAGAGCAGGATGGCCGCGCACCCCATGAAGCCGATCGCCAGCGCGATGCCCACATAACCCGCCCAGCGCGTACCCACAGGATCTCCTCGCCCCACCGCCTGGCCCACGCGCACCGACGTGGCGATCCCGATACCGAGAGGCACCATGAACGTAAACGCGGCGAACTGGATGGCCACCTGATGGGCCGCCAGATCCGTCGTGCCGATCACGCCAATGAGCAGGGCGGTGATGGCAAAGAGGCCGGCCTCCACCCCGTGCAACGCCCCGATCGGCCAGCCGATGCGAAACAGTTTACCGAAGTACTCGCGGTCGGGCTTGCGGAGCTTCGTGAATACGGCAAACGGCTTCAACGTGGGGTGACGGCGCGCCAACATGGCCAGTACGCCGCACATAACCCAGAACACGGTCGCGCTTGCATACCCGGCACCCACCACGCCGAGGGCCGGGAAACCGAGCTTTCCATACATGAGCACGTAATTGGCCACGATGTTTAGCCCCAGACCCATCAGGGTGATGACGGTCACCGGAAACGGCCGGGAGACGCCTTCGACAAACCCACGGAGTGCGGCGAACCACAAAAAAGGCACGAATCCCCACACGATCGCCCGCAGATACGCCGTGGCAAGCGTCGCCGTAGCGGGCTCGTGGCCCATCCATTCAAACACCAGGTTGGCGTTCCGAAGCAGGAAGATGGACGGCACAGCCAGCACGACGCCCATCCACAACCCCTGACGCACACTCCTCCCGATCACCTCGTAATCCCGCGCGCCATACGCTTGCGAAACCATTGGCCCAACGGCAAATACGACGCCCATGCAGACAATCGCCATGAAGAAATACAGCGTACTCCCTAACGCCACCGCGGCCAGCGCCTCCGGTCCGAGCCGGCCCACCATCACCGTATCCACAAATCCCATCGACATCAGCCCCAACTGCGATCCCACGACGGGCAACGCCAGCGCCAGCGTCTCTTTGAGCTCGCGACGAACGATTGGGATACGGTAGTGCGGCAAGGGATTCGGGGATCGATGGAGCGCAAAGGGATGATGCTGGGTTTCGAAACACCTTTCTAGTGCCGGCGATCCCCCGCATCTCTCGGTGTGGAGAATCTTCGTACCTTGTTCACGTTTAACCACTCCTGCTCACCCATGAACGATACCGAGCGCCTTGAGCGCTGGAATTTCTTCCACGCTATCGCCCTGCTTGCCGCCGGCGTCGCCGCGTTCGCCGCTGACCGAACGCTTGTGACCGCACTGGTCGCTGCTGTTTCGTTCGTGGTACTCGTCGTTGCATGTAGGGATAGCTGGACGCCGACCGGCCGCTTCGGGCCGGCCAACGGACTCACCACCCTGCGCCTGGTCATCAGCCTCGCCGCCGCCGTCTCGGCCGATTTCCTGGCCCCTCACCCGGTATATGTGCTGGTCTGGCTCGCCGTCTTCGCCCTGGATGGACTCGATGGCTACATCGCGCGAGGGCATGGCGAGACCTCGCTCTTCGGGGAGTATTTCGACAAGGAGAGCGACGCGCTTTTTGTATTGCTGCTGGGGTTCAGCCTGTATGTTCAGGGTCTACTAGGCCCCTGGGTGCTGATCGCCGGCACGATGCGCTATGTCTTTGTCCTGGCAATGCACTTCGCCCCGGTCGAGGGTCCACAACGCGAATACAAGTCCTCCTGGGCCCGATACATCTATACGGGGTGTATTCTGTCGTTCATTGCCGTCTACGTACTGCCGCCCTTGCCGGCGAAGGTGCTCGCGCTGGCCGGCACGGTCGCGCTCGTTTATTCCTTTCTGCGCTATTTCCACTGGCTGTACGCAGACCGCTCCGTTCACGGGGCGTCGGTGAGGTGACGCGTGATCACCGACACCGCGTCTTCCCAACGCGGGAAAGACCGGCTGGCCTCCCGGGCGGCGGCCCCGAAGCGATGACGCAGGGCCGGGTCGTCCATGAGTCGCTCCACGGCGCCACGCAGCCCACCGAAGTCGCCGGCCGACGCGAGCAAGCCCGTCCGTTCGTGGGCGACGCTCTCCGATACACCGCCTACGTCAAACGCCACGACCGGGAGGCCGGCCGCCATCGCCTCGCGGATTGCCATGCCCAGGGACTCGAATCGGGAAGGCACGACGAGAAGATCTGCCACGGCCAGCCGTTGCCGCACTTCGGTATGGGGTCGAGATCCCAGCAGGCGCACACGGCCGGCAAACGGCGGCGCGGAAGCGGCCACCGCCAGGCGCCGGCTGTACGCCGCGTCAAGCGAATTGTCTCCTACGATATCCCATTGCCAGTCTCGATTCGAGAGCATCGCGAGGGCCTCGACGGCCTCGATCAGTCCTTTTACGGGCAGGTGGGAAGCCACGGTGAGTAACCGAAGCGAGGAGTCCGCGGGCCGGCGCGGGGCCGGAGGAGCGGGGTCAGTGCCGGGGTAGGCCACGGCGATGCAGCCGGGATCCACGCCGTTTCGAATCAATCCCTCTCGCATGAACCGGCTTGGAACCACGTACCGGTCGATGCCCGATGGAAGCGCATTATAACCTGTCGCCGAAGGGTCGCAGTGGGGCAAATAGTGGGCAAGCAGCGCGATCCGGCGGGCCCCGGCACGGGCGCGGATCGCCGCCAGCGGAGTCGGATTCAACGCCAGAAGGCTATCGACCAATACGACCGCTTCCGCCGGCCACGGCGCCGGCGCGTTGCCGTCCGTCCACACCTCGGGCTGGCACCGCGCCGGCGTCAGCCGGCGAATCACCTCCGCGTTGTACCGGTTTCCACCGGTCGGGAGGTCCTGGATGGGAGGAAGTAAAAAAATGATGATCATGCCGGCGTGGCCCGAACTTTGATGTAGATACTCTCCACACGGCTCAGTATACTCCTCGAACGAGCGAAACAGTTGACGTTTCCCGGGCCGAGTTTCAGGCTGTGTCGTTTTCCGAGGCATTGCAGCTTGCGTCGGATATGGCCTCCACCGGTCGACCTTGCTGGCTCACCCTGCCGGCTCACCCCGCCGATCCATCTACCGCAAGCACGATTCGGAGCCTATGTACACTGCGTCCCCCCCGCATCCGCTCGGGAGCGGCCCAGGCCTCGACGCCGACGCCGATCTGATCGACCTCTCTGTCATCATCGTCAATTATAACGTCCGCGAATTCCTGGAGCAGGCCCTCCGTTCGGTAGAGCGGGCCTGTGCCGACCTCTCCGTCGAAATTTTTGTCGTAGACAATAACTCCGCAGACAGCTCCACGTCGATGGTGCGCTCCCGCTTTCCGCGGGTGCATCTAATCGCCAACACCGCCAACACCGGTTTCAGCAAGGCCAACAACCAGGCCATTCGGCTGGCGCGCGGCCGCTTTCTCCTTATCCTGAACCCCGATACGATTGTCCAGGAGGACACGTTGTCGACCATGGTGCGCTTCATGGAGCGCCACCCGGACGCCGGCGCGCTGGGCTGCAAGATCCTGAATCCCGACGGCACGTTCGCGCCCGAGAGCCGGCGCGCCTTCCCCACCCCGAGCGTGGCCTTCTACCGGCTCATTGGCCTGAGCAAACTCTTCCCGAAGAGCCCTGTCTTCGCGCGCTACAACCTGAGTTATATACCGAACACCGAAACGTCGGAGGTAGACGCACTCAGCGGCTCCTGCATGATGGTTCGCCGCGCCGCCCTCTTGTTCTCACGCGAGCACGCCGAGCGTCTCAGCCAGGAACAGCCGGGGTTTTCCTTCGACGACCTCGAGCACCTGAACGGCTCGGCCGGCGCCGGCTTACTGGACGAGGACTTCTTTATGTACGGCGAGGATCTGGACTGGTGTTACCGGATCCAGAAAGCCGGCTGGAAGATCTATTATACCCCCGAAACGCAGATCATCCATTATAAAGGGGAGAGCACCAAGAAGGGTGAATTGCGCTACGTGCAGCTTTTTTACGGCGCCATGCTGCTGTTCACCGAAAAACATTTTCAGAGCGGGTACTCCTGGTTGATTCGGCCGTTGCTCCATGTGGGTATCTTCATCCGGGCCGCGGCGCAGGTCCTCATTAATGGCTACCGGCGGTATCGCTGGCCGATCGTCGACGCCGTCGTGATCTACCTGCTGATGCTGTTGGCCGGCATCCTGCGCTTCTCGTCGCTCGATATCGCGATGCCGCCCCTGTTCCTCACCGTCGTCATCCCGATCTACGTCCTCAGCACCGTCGCCGGAACGGCCGCCGCCGGGGGATACCGAGGGTCCGGGCATACCCGCATCCGGCCGATCGTGGTGGGTAACGTCCTGGGGATCATGACGCTGGCGACAGCCGCCGTCTTTTTACCGAGCATTGCGTTTTCGCGTCTGGTCGTGCTGATCGCGTTTTCGGCCAGCCTCGCGTTTGGCTTTCTCATGCGGGTCGTATTGCGCGTCCGCCGGCACTTGATGCGCGACGGCTTCCACCGGGCCATCCTGGTGGGCGGCGCCGGGGAAGCGAACCGGCTGGAACGGACGCTCATCAGCCATCCCAACCCGCCCTGCAAGCTGGTGGGGTATGTATCGTTGGATGACGAGCCGCCCCGGCCGGCGGAACGTATGGTGCCCTACCTTGGAGCGCTACGCCATATACGCGATTTTATCCGGCTCCAGCAGATCGACGCCGTCGTATTCGCTTCAAACGGCATCTCGAACCGGGTCGTCTTCGCACAGATCCAGGAGTTGCGGGACCTTGATATTGAGTTCAAGATCCTCAGCGAAAGCGGCAAACATATCATCGGCCATTCTACCGTAGACGACCTCTCCTACCCGACGCGCGTCACGGCCGACTACACGTTGGGTCGGCGCCGAAGCCAGTTGGGCCGGCGGCTTTTCGAGGTGCCTGTAGCCCTCATCGGAATAACGTTGCACCCGCTCATCGTGCTGTGCTCGGACACCTGGGAGCAGTCCCGCTGGTTCCGCGGCCTACGCCGGCGGACCCGCCAGTTCCCCGCCGTCCTCAACGGCAGCCGGTCGCTCGTCGGCTACCGCGTCAACGAACCCATCGCCATCCCCACCGAGTGGAACCTCAAGCCGGGCGTCTTCACCATCACCGAGACCCTCGCCACCGACGACCCCGACGACCACGAGATCAACCGCGCCTACTGGTTCTACGTCCGCCACCAGTGCGCCACCCTCGATCTCGACATTATCCTCCATACAATCAAGAAGAAGCTGCAACGCTGATCTATGATCAATGGTCAATGGCTATGACCTCATTGACAATTGTCAATTGACCATCAACAATTCCCCCTTCTCTGTGTTCTTTGCCGGCTTCGTCGTACATTAGACGCGCATCCATCCAACGAACTAGCTGGACATTCCGGCTCGCCGCGCCCTTCTCCTCCGAAGCCCATCGCGCGGCCGGCCCACCCTGATCGCCCCATGGCAAAGCCTAGCCCTACGTATCTTTTGGATTTCGAAAAGCCCCTCATCGAGCTCGAACAGAAACTCGATGAAATGCGTGCGTTCGATAAAGAAGATCGTTCGATAGACCTCTCCAAAGAGATCGCCGCCCTCTCGAGTCGTGTCGAGGAGTTGCGCGTGTCCATTTATGCCGACCTTACCCGGTGGCAACACGTCCAGATCGCGCGGCACCCGCTCCGGCCCTATGCGCTCGACTACATCGAAACGCTGACGCGCGATTTCATCGAGTTGCATGGCGACCGCACGTTCGCGGACGATCCAGCCATCGTTGGCGGCTTCGCCCGGTTTCGGGGGAGCCAGTTTGGTTACCGCGATGCCACGATCATGGTCATCGGTCACCAGAAAGGCCGGGACACAAAAAGCCGTAAATACCGCCGCTTCGGCATGCCGAACCCCGAGGGATACCGCAAGGCGCTCCGGATGATGAAACTCGCCGAGAAGTTCAACAAACCGGTCGTCACCCTCCTCGATACGCCAGGCGCGTACCCGGGCCTCGAAGCCGAGGAACGCGGCCAGGCGGAGGCTATCGCCCGGAATCTGTTCGAAATGGCCCGGTTGAAGGTGCCCATCGTCACCATTGTGATCGGCGAGGGGGCTTCCGGCGGGGCACTGGGCATAGGCGTCGGGGACCGGATCCTCATGCTCGAAAATGCCTGGTACTCTGTCATTTCACCGGAAAGTTGCTCGTCGATCCTGTGGCGGTCGTGGGATTTCAAGGAAGAGGCAGCCCGTGCGCTGAAACTGACGGCGCCGGACCTGATCGACGTCCACGTGATCGATGAGATCATCGCCGAACCCATCGGCGGCGCCCACCGCAACCCGCAGCAAGCGTTCACTTCCGTCGGCTCGGCTATTGCGCGCCACCTGAAAGAACTCGAAACGCGCTCACCGGCCGAACTCATCGCCAGCCGTCTCGAGAAATTCGACGCGATGGGGGTATTCTATGACCCGATCGCCCCTGCCGGGTCCCATAACGGCCACTCGGACGTCGGGAAAAAAGCGACGTCTCGCCAGAAAAAGCCGGCAGCGTAACCGGCCTCCAACCCCTCCCAGGCCCATGTTCGTCTACACCTATCTCCACCGGGTCCGCTATCGGGAATGCGACCCGATGGGCGTCGTGTATCACACCCACTACCTGGATTATTTCGAGGCATCGCGCACGGAAGGCCTCCGCGAACTGGGCCTCGCCTACAAGACCCTCGAGGACGAAGGCATCCGCATGCCGGTGATCGACCTCGCCGTCCAGTACAAACGCTCCGCGCAATACGACGATCTACTGGAGATCAAGACCGTTTTCGCCGGCGTCCCGTCCACCCGGATCCGCATCGACTACGAGGTGCGCCGGCAGGGTGAGCCCGACCTCCTCGTCTCCGGCCACGTCACCCTCTGCTTCTTCGACGCCGCCCGTAACCGCCCCGTCGTCGCCCCCGCCCGGATCCGCCGGCTATTTGAAGCGCTCCCTTCGGTCTGACTCCGGCCCGCATGCCTGTGAATTCGCTCCCTCCCTATCTCTCGCTCGCTGAAATGGATCGCCAGATCGATAACGCGCTGGCTGAAGATGTCGGCCCGGGCGACGTGACCACCAGGGCGACCGTTCCCACCGGCCAGCGAGCCACGGGTCGGTTTATCGCCCGGCAAGAGGGCGTACTCGCCGGCGTGTTCGTCGCGACGCGTGTCTTTCAGCGGGTCGATCCCGAGGTAGCGATCGACTGGGCCGTCGACGACGGCGCGCCGATCAAACGCGGCGATGTCCCGGGCGTCATCCGCGGCCGAGCGCACAGTCTGCTCATCGGGGAACGCCTCGCGCTCAACCTGTTGCAACGCATGAGCGGCATCGCCACCCTCACGCGCCGCATGGCCGACGCCGCGGCGCCGCATCGGGCTCGCATCCTCGACACTCGAAAAACCGCGCCAGGGCTGCGGTTGCTGGACAAATGGGCCGTGAAGCTGGGGGGCGGCGAGAACCATCGGATCGGGCTGTACGACCGCATCCTCATCAAAGACAACCACATCGCCGCCGCTGGCGGGATCGCGACCGTCCTCGCCGCCGCACTCGCCTTCCGAAACCGGCGCCCGGATTCCCTCCTGATCGAAATCGAAGCCCGGACGCTCGACGAAGTGCGCGCCGTACTGGCCGCCGGCGGGGCCGACATCATCTTGCTCGACAACATGGTCCGCCTCACCGACGCCGGCGCGATAGACACCTCGCTCCTGGAGGAGGCTGTGCGCTTCATCGCCGGCCGGCTCGTCACCGAGGCCTCGGGAAACGTGACGCTCGCCACCGTGCCGGCCATCGCCGCGACGGGGGTAGATTTTATATCGAGCGGCGCCCTGACGCACTCCGTTGAGGCGTTAGACATCGCACTTAAGATCGACCTCACGAACGTTTAACGTTGAACGTAATGACGCACAGGCCATGAATCTTGACGGAACGTCCCTTCTAGAACTCGCAGGGCATTTCTTCCGACTCGGGTTGATCTCGTTCGGGGGGCCGGCGGCCCACACGGCCATGATGGAAGATGAGTTCGTGACGCGCCGGGGCTGGTTGACGCGTGAGCACTCTCTGGATCTGGTGGGCGCGACTAACCTCATCCCGGGGCCGAATTCGACCGAGATGACGATGCACGCCGGGTTCGAGCGCGCCGGCTGGCTCCTTGATTAGCGATTAATCGATTAGCGATTCGTGATTAGCGAATGAAGCGAGTGCCGGAAACAGCTTTAGATTTCCCACTTTTCACGTTCCACTTATCACTTTTCCTTTTACACTTTGCCTTTTACACTTTGCCTTTTTCACTTTGCCTTTTACACTTTGCCTTTTTCACTTTTCCTTTTACACTTTGCCTTTTACACTTTGCCTTTTTCCTTTGAGTCCATGAACACCGACCAACCCTTATACGGAGGCATCGAGGCCGGCGGTACGAAGTTTGTCTGCACCATCGCCTCTGGACCCGACGACGTCCGTGCGATCGAGCGGTTTCCGACGACCTCGCCGGCGGAGACGTTTGCCCGTGCGCTGGCGTTTTTTCGTGCGCACGACGTGCGTCTGCAAGCCATCGGGATCGCCTCGTTTGGTCCGGTCGACCCCGATCCGTCGTCGCCGTATGTGGGCTACATCACCACGACACCCAAAGCCGGGTGGGCAAACACCGACTTCGGCGGCTACATCGGAAGGGAACTGGGCGTGCCGGTCGGATTCGACACGGACGTCAACGGCGCCGCGCTTGGGGAGGCGCGTTGGGGCGCGGCTCGCGGGCTAGACACGGTGCTTTATCTCACGGTGGGCACGGGTATCGGGGGCGGAGCGATTGTTAACGGACGCTGCCTTCATGGACTCGTCCACCCCGAGATGGGTCACTTGATGCTGCCTCGTGCCGAGGGCGACACGTTCGCCGGCCACTGTCCGTACCACGGGCCGTGCCTGGAAGGGATGGCTACCGGTCCGGCGATCGAGGCACGCTGGGGGAAGCCGGCGCCGCAGCTTCCGTCCGACCATCCGGCCTGGGCCATCGAGGCCCATTACCTGGCCATGGCGCTGGTCAATTATATCCTCACCCTGTCGCCGCAACGCATCGTGATGGGCGGCGGGGTGATGGACCAGCAGCACCTCTTCCCGATGATCCGGTCGCGCGTCCAGAAGGCGCTCAACGGGTACGTCCAGCATCCCGCCATCCTGCAGAACATGGACGCGTACATTGTCCCGCCCGGCCTGGGCGACCGGGCCGGCGTCTTGGGAGCGATCGCCCTTGCGATGGACGCATTGAACGTTTAAACGGTGGGGCGTTAAACAGTCGACATCCAACGCTCCAACCCCAGAAGGCCTTATGCTACAGGAGCAAAGCCGGCTTTTTCAGCGCATGCTGTTCGCGGCGGACCTGGTGATGGTCACGCTGGGCTGGATCGTCGCGTGGTTCATCCGCTTCCAGCTCCTCACCCCGCCCGAGTGGCTCCCCCTCGAGCGCTATATGGCGATTTTCCCGTGGGTGCTCATTCTGTCGATGGGCGTCTTCACCCTCTCGGGCCTGTATGCGCCGGACCGCGCGCAGCGGCTCCCGAGGCTCATCTTCACCGTCGCCCGCGCCGTCTTACTGGGGCTGCTCATCGTCGCCGCGTCGCTTTCGTTTTACCGTGCGCTCTATTTCTCGCGCCTGCACATGATCCTCTTCGGCCTGCTGACGCCGGGGCTCATGATCGTAGTGCGCGTGATCCTGTTCACCCTGATTCGCCGGGCGCGGGCGCGGGGGAAGTACCAGCGGAGGGTGTTGATCGCCGGCGCGGGTAAAGCTGGCCGGCGGCTACAGAATGCCTTCGAGGCCTACCCGTGGATGGGCCTCCAGGTGGTGGGTTTTTTGGATGACCACAAAACCGAGACGGATGTCATCGGCCGCGTGGAAGATGCTTCAGCCATCGTGGATCGATTCGCGGCGGAGGGGAAGTCCATCGACTACATGTACATCGCCCTCCCCCTCGCCGCCACCGGGAAGATCGAGCAGATGGTGAACGTGCTCTCGACCCGGCTGACCCACGTCTGCCTGGTGCCGGATCTGCTCCAGTTCGACCTCCTGAACAGCCGCGTGACCGACATCGACGGGCTGCCCGTTTTGCATCTCATCGACGAGGCCCCGGTCGAGTTCCGGCGGTTCGTGAAGCGGGCTGTGGACGTCGTTTTTTCCGCCCTCTTCCTACTGATCGCCGCGCCGGCGATGCTAGTCATCGCGGTCGGCGTCAAGCTCTCCTCCCCCGGCCCCGTGTTTTACCGCCAGCAGCGGATGGGGCTGAATGGGCATGTGTTCGACATGCTCAAGTTCCGTTCGATGCCCGTAAACGTCGAGTCCACCTCGGGCCCCGTATGGGCGAAAGCCGGCGAGGCGCGAGCGACGCGATTCGGCTCATTCCTCCGCAAATCGTCGCTTGACGAGTTGCCTCAGTTCATCAACGTGCTCAAGGGGGATATGTCCGTCGTCGGCCCCCGCCCCGAGCGGCCGGTGTTTATCGAGGCATTCCGGGGGAAGGTGCCGGGGTACATGCTGCGCCATAAAATGAAGGCCGGCATCACCGGCTGGGCCCAGGTGAACGGGCTCCGCGGCGATACCTCGATCGAGCGCCGGATCGAGTACGACCTGTACTACATCCAGAACTGGTCCATCGGGCTGGATGTAAAGATCATGTGGCTGACGCTGTGGCGGGGGTTTGTGAGTGAGCATGCGTATTAACAGGGGGATCGAGCGGGCCATGCCCCGCCCAAGGAGATCACCTGCATAAACAGTTGCAGGCGGCACAACTCGGTCATAGCTTCTCGCCATGAGAATCTACCTCGACACGTGCAGTCTGCAGCGCCCTCTGGACGACCGATCGCAGCTTCGCATTCGCCAGGAGGCGGAAGCCATCCTCTATGTATTGGAACGCATCCATTCAGGCACATGCGGTCTCGTGTCGTCAGAAGTCCTCGACTTCGAGATTGCAAAAAACCCGGATCGGACGCGTTTGGATTTCGCCTCGGAAACCGTATCAACGGCTGAAATCAGCGTACTGGTTACCGCCGAAATCGAGAAGCGGGCGCGCGAGTTAAACCAAAAAGGCGTCGATACGTTGGATAGTTTACATCTGGCCTGCGCCGAAGCGGGCGGTGCCAGTTATTTCTGCACGAGCGACGATGCGTTACTCAGAAAAGCCAAACGCGAGCTCACAGGGGTAAAAGCCGTTTCCCCTCTGGAACTCGCACAGGAATTGGAATTATGGGAGTCCCGGTAAGATCCTTACAAGAAATAACCGAGCAGGCCATCCGCGTACTGGTCCGCGAGCTGGGCGCCGCCGACGCAGCGCGTTTTATCGGTCAGTTTACGACGGGATATGGGGACTATACGGCCGAACGAAAGGAGCTTTTTAAGGATGTGACGATCGATCACGTCATCCAGGAGATTTACGCCGCCCGGAAGGAAACCCGCTGAAAAAACCCGCCGCCCTTCGGGCGGTCTGATCTCCCCACCTATCCCCCACACGGTTCAGAGTACCAGAGATCAGAGGTTCATCGGTCAGAGGGAAAAGGGCGCAGCACAAGCCGAAAACCCACATCGTCGTAGCGGAAGTCCGGATCGCCGCCGTAGCGGTAGGAGCAGCGGCAGTAGTCAACATTGCTGAGGAAAGCGCCGCCCCGGAGCACGCGCCCGGCCCCGCTTTTGGGCCCGACTGGATCCGTCTCAGATTCGATTCGGTAGGGCCTTTTCAAATCTTCCACCCTTTCCCAGACATTGCCGAGCATGTCATATAGTCCCCAGGGATTCGGCTTTATTTCCCCGACAGGATGGATGCTATCTTTAGCGTGGGCTTCGCTATAGGCTTTCTGCCGCTCTCCGCTTGGGTGGTAGTCCTCTATCAACGGATACAGATCGGATTAGTCGCGTCGGGATAACAGGGATGCGATTCATCGTCACGCCGCAAAGGCTCACCACGGACATGGCGCGCTATTTCACCCGCACTACCGTGCGGCTCTCGGTATACCCGTTCGCTTGCAAGCGCACCATGTATACCCCGGCCGCCGCCGGCATGCCGCTCTCAGCCGTCCCATCCCAGATGCTCGTCCAACTTCCGGCCGGCATGGCGCCGTTGTCGAGGAGTACGTTCACGCGCTGACCGAACATGTTGAAGATTTCGATCCGCACCGGACTCTCCTCGGGCAGTTGATACGCGATCGTTGTTGTGCTGTTGAATGGGTTGGGGTAGATGGACCCCAGCGCAAAGCGGTCTGGCACATCAGATGCCAATGCGTAGGGTTGATCCGCGGCTTTTGCTGCCACCCCGGTAACAACCACGAAGGTACCTTGTGGGTAGAACTCTCCCGTGTCCGGCGCGCCATTCCAGATGTTCGGCGCGATGGTCAGGTCGCCGCTGACGTAGCCGCTGCTTATGCCTTCCACCAGCGTGTCGATCCCCTGAAGCATGGTCACGGTATCGCTGGTAAAGTCGACTTCCGCGAGGAGGCGGTCACTTTCAACGGGTGTAAAGGCGTAGTAATCCCGATTGGTGTCGTATTGCCACTGCCCGGAAAAACGTACGACAATCAGGTGATCTGCCGCCCAGACGCTGGGAGGATTGCCGGCAAAGCGTTCATGTAAATCCTGCTCGCTATACATGATATAGCCGGTACCGGTAGCACCGTCCTGGCCTGAAATCCCTCTTTTGAGATCTCCCAGCAGCAAAATCGCCGGCTCACTTTCGGTAACGATCCAGGCAAAGGTTTCGCTATCCGTGGCCCCGTCCGCGTCGCTTACCGTTACCGTTACGGTATAGCTGCCGGCGGTATGGGCCGTGCCTGAAAGGATGGCGCCGGAAAGTGTGAGGCCATCGGGCAAACCCGAGGCGGTATAGGTTAGCGGATCGCCATCGGCATCGCTGGCACTCAGTGTCATACTGACCACATCATGCAACTCATTGGCCTGGTCACCAATGGCATTAAGCACCGGTGGCCAGTTATCCGCTTCAAAAACAAGGGCCACTTCCGTTCCTTCCACATAGAATTCGCCCATATCAGGGCTCCCATTCCACACATTGGGCGTGATGACCAGGTCGCCGGAGGTATAGCCGCTACCGATTCCTTCTATCGTGTCTAATGCTCCGACCAGCAACGTGGCCGTGTCGTTGGTGAAGTCCAGCTCAGCCAACAGGCGGTCGGTGGATCGGGGCGTGAAGGCGTAGTAATCGCGGTTGGTGTCATACTCCCACTGACCATTTTTATATCGAACCACGATCAGGTGATCGGCCGCCCAGAAACTGGGTGGAAAGGCCGCAAAGCGGGTCTTCATATTTTCTTCCGAGTACATCATGTACCCGGTACCCGTTGCGCCATCCTGACCGGAAACGCCTCGTTTCAAATCTCCCAGTGGAATGGTTACCGGTTCGTCCGGTGGCTCGACGGGCGCGGACACGACAGCTTCAAAAGGTGCCGCGGGTAACCCCTCGCTGTTGTACAGGTTTGGGTTGATGGGATTATTTTCCCAGGCATAACGAACGAGCACCGGCTCCGGTACGTCATCGTGCCATACAACAATCCGGTCACCCTCGATAGCGGCTTCTCCCCTTACGTAGGTGCCATCTTCCCCCAGGAGGGTAAAGCTGCCCGGCACACCATCTGGATCCGCAACGAATCCGGCGCCTACCTGGTCGTAATGGATACTCACTCGCCCGTCCTCATGGAAGACATCGCCTGTATGGAGTGGGCCGGAATAAATGATATGCTCTCCATACACCATCTTGCGGGCGATCAAAGAGAGCCGGTAGCCAACGGGTTCTTTATCCGCAGGATGGATATTGGTAGGATCACCGACATCAATGGTGATGGCCTGGCCCGTATTGGGAAGTACCCGTACAGCATCTTGACTTGCGCGAAAGAGGGGCCACAGGTGTCCTTGAGGAGGAATCGGACCGGGCACCCCGCCAAAGTTCGGGAGCTGGACCCAGAGAAAGGGGAGATCTCCGAGGCCCCAGATGCTGCGCCAACCCTGAATCAGCGTCTGAAATTGTGAAGCGTAGGCGGTCACATCCGCCAGCGTTGCGTTATTGGATTCACCCTGGTACCACAGGAAGCCTTTAACCGGGAAAGGAAGCAATGGGTGGATCATCGCGTTGTAGGCCATGGTAGGTTGCCGATGAGCCGCGCCGTCGCCAAGTATGACATCTTGTTCGTCGTAGCCCAGCATCCCCTCACTCATCCAGGTCTCGATACGACTGCCTCCGTAGGTAGCATTGATGATTCCAATGGGTACATCAACATGTTCGCGAAGATGTTTTGCAAAAAAGTAACCGACCGCGCTAAAGTTACCTACGAAACTGGGTGTCGCCTCAGTCCAGGAACTGCTAGCCGGCAATGCACTCTTGGGCTCGCTATTTAGCGAACTCGAGACCTTGAACTGACGAATCCGCGGGTCATTGGCGGCAGCAATCACGTCAGAAGCGATCGGGAGCTGGCTGACTTTCCACTCCATGTTGGACTGCCCCGAGGCGAGCCATACGTCGCCGATGTACATATCTGTTAGCGTAATCGTTTCCGCTAACGAGGCAATCACCATGGTGTAAGGTCCGCCGGCATTCATAGCCTGACAATCAACCCGCCAGTTGCCATCGGCTTCCGCGACGGTCGTCTCGCTGATTCCGTTCAACGAGACCGTGACGCTAGCCCCGGCCAGGGCCGTGCCCCAGACGGGAAAAACCACATCACGCTGCAGCACAGCCCCGGATGTAAAAATAGGGGGAAGTAGCAGTGGGGCACTGACAGCCTGTGCGACCTCGCCTGAACGATCAGCCACCCCAAGAGCCGTTGATCGACGCAACGCCAGATCATCCGGGTTGTGATTGACGGGATAGGCTTGAGCGGGGAGCCCGAATAAAACAACCAGGATAAGGGTACTCATCCAGGTTAGTGAGCTGCTCATATATAAATCAGGCAAAAGGGACAGGCTGCCCCGTGACCAGATGGTATGGGTAATGCAAGAGAGGAAGGGAGACTTGAAATGACACTTTGGGATCAGCAATGAAGCTAGCCAAACGTGCGATAGTCATGGAGGGGGAATGGATGAACCTCCATTCATTTTTGGCGCTTACTGCTACACTTCTCCGCTTCAATCTCGGAATGACGGGGTGCATGTTCACGGGTCACGGCGTCTCTGCGACAATACGTCCGGCGCCGAGCCGGCCACGTTGTCCATGCGAGGTGCGACCTGAAATGGGGGGTGCCCGAAGTCAGACGCCCCGCGGGTTAGCCCAAAGTTAACGGATCATCCCCGCCCATTTCGAGTTTTCAGCCCTGCCCTTTTCGGCCCGTTCCAGAGCCAACTTGCGACCTGGAACCTGCCAACTTGCAACCTATCATGATCCAGCTTCAAAACATAGACCTCGCCTTCGGCGGCCGGCAGATATTCGACCGGTTGACGTGGACCGTCAAGCCCGGCCAGTCCATCGGACTCATTGGGCCCAACGGCGCCGGCAAGTCGACACTGCTGCGCGCGATCGCCGGCAGCCAGCCGATCGATGGCGGCGAGGTGACCATGGGCGGCACCACCACCGTTGGCTTCCTCGAGCAGGACATCCAGGAAGCCCCCACGGACCGGACGATCAAGGAGGAGGGCATGCTCGCCTTCGCTGAAATCTTGAAACTCCAGGCCGACGAGGAGCGGATCGCCCACGAGTTGGACCGGCACCCGGACCACGAGTCGCCGGCCTACCTGAAGCTCCTCCACGCACTCGACGACGCCCACGCCCGTCTCGCCGGCTTCGAGTCGCACCGGATCTCGGACCGGACGGAGTCCGTCCTGGCCGGCCTCGGCTTCGAACCCGAGGACATGGACCGCCCGCTGCAGACCTTCTCCGGCGGCTGGCGCATGCGCGTCGCCCTGGCCAAGCTGCTCCTCCGCCAGCCCGACTTCCTCCTGCTCGACGAGCCCACGAACCACCTGGACATCGACAGCATCGCCTGGCTCGAAGAGTACCTGAAGGCCTACCCTGGCACGGTGGTCATCGTCTCGCACGACCGGTACTTCCTCGACCGGATGGTCCGCACCACGGCCGAACTCATCCGGGGAAAGATCATCGAATACGCCGGCAACTACACGTTTTACCTCAAGGATCGCATCCTCCAGCGCGACATCCAGCGCGCGGCCTTCGAAAATCAGCAGAAGCAGATCGCCGAAGCCGAGCGCTTCATCACGCGCTTCAAGGCCAAAGCCACGAAGGCGAAACAGGCGCAGTCCCGCGTGAAGATGCTCGACAAGCTCGAGCGCGTCCCGCCGCCGCCCGACGAAGAAGCCGGCATCCACTTCCGCTTCCCAGAGCCCAAGGCGTCGGGGCGCGTCGTCCTCGAATTGACGGACTTCTCCAAGACGTACGAGACCGCGGAAGGGCGCATCGAGGTCTTCAAGAATGCCCGGGGCATGACCATCGAGCGCGGCGACAAAATCGCGCTGACGGGTAAAAACGGGGCGGGTAAATCCACCCTCGCCCGTATCCTCAACGGAACCGAAGACTTCGACGGCACCCGCAAGCTGGGCTTCCAGGTCGAGATGACCTACTTCGCCCAGCACCAGGCGGACACACTCAATCCGAATTACACGGTCCTTGAATCGATGCACGAGGTAGGGCGTGGCCATACGGAGACTGAGCTGCGCTCCGTCCTCGGCGCGTTCCTGTTTTCGGGCGACGATGTCTTCAAGTATACGAAGGTGCTCTCGGGAGGTGAAAAAAGCCGCGTCGCCCTGGCTAGGACCCTGCTCCGGCCGGCGAACTTCCTCATCCTCGACGAGCCCACAAACCACCTGGACATCCGCTCGATCAACGTTCTCATCGAGGCGCTCAAGCAGTATTCCGGCACCTTCGTCGTCGTCAGCCACGACCGCCACTTCCTCGACCAGATCGTCAATAAGGTCTGGCGCGTCGAACATGGCGAGGCACGGGAATACCTGGGCAACTACGCCGACTACCTATGGCAGATCGAACACGGCACCGCCGGCCAGGTGGCGCGCCGCGAGGAGACGCAGGCGTTTGTCAAAAATGACTCGGGGGAAGACAAGGGCGTCAAGCGCGCTGGCGGCCCCAAGACGAAGGACCAGAAACGCCTGGAGGCCGAGGAACGCCAGCGCCGCCGCGATGCGGACCGGAATGGCGGCGCGTCGGGAGGCCACTCACCGGCTGCTTCGCCCAAAAAGAACGGATCCAGCCTCTCGCCGCAGCAGCTTCGTTCGGCCCACCGCGATCTTGAATCGCGCATCGAAAGGAAAGAGGCTGAAAAACTGAAGCTGGAAGAAGCCCTCGCCTCCCCGTCACTCTACGACAACGCCGAAAAGGCCCGCACCACTACCATTGCTTATCAGACGATCAAGGACGAACTGGCATCGCTCTACGCATCGTGGGAAGAACTCGCCGAACAACTGACGAGCATCGAATAACGGCGGCCGATTGCTTCACGAAGAGCAGGGGTGTAGCTTAGCGGACATCCCCTACCCCTTCATGTTTGTGGTTTTTTGCCATGCGTTTGCGCTGCCTGCCCTTCTTTGTTGTTCTGGCCGCCTTTTGTGCGCCCCAAGCCGCCCTTGCCCAGCAGGACGATTCCCCCCTCGTCCTGCACCGAATGACCGGAACCATCGTCCTCGATGGATTTAGCGACGAGCCGGACTGGGAGGCCATCGACCCGCTACCGATGGTCCAGTACGAACCCCGGTACGCCGAGCCGGCCACCGAACACACGGAAATCCGGTTCGGCTACGACGACACCTACATCTACGCCTCGCTCCGCGCGTTCGACAAAGACCAGGACGGCATCCGGGCCAATACCCTCTACCGGGACCGCCTCAGCGGCGACGACCACTTCGAGATCCTGCTGGACACGTACAACGACAACGAGACCGGCGTCCTCTTCACGACGACGCCGGCAGGAAACCGACTCGATGGGGCCATCTCGAACGATGCCACAGGCGGCGGCATCTCGACCAGCGGGTGGATGAACCGTAGTTTCAACACCTTCTGGGACGTAAAAACGCAGATAACCCCCGAGGGATGGTTTGCCGAGATGCGCATCCCCTTTTCGAGCCTCCGCTTTGAACCGCAAGACGGCAAGGTAATCATGGGGATGACGGTCCAGCGCAAGGTCGCCCGCCGCAGCGAACGGCTCATCTATCCCGATATCCCCCCAACGGTAAACTGGGCCTTTCTGAAACCCTCGAAGGCGAAGAAGATCGTCATGGAGGACATCACCCCCAGCAATCCGGTGTATATCACGCCCTATGCCCTAGGCGGCAGCGGCATGGTCCAGAACCTCGACGAACCCAGCGCGCGGTACATCGCGCAGAACGATTGGAAGCACGAAGTCGGGATCGACATCAAATACGGGCTGACGAGCAACACCAACCTGGACCTGACCGTCAACACGGACTTCGCCCAGGCCGAGGCCGACGACCAGCAGGTCAATCTCACCCGGTTTTCGTTGTTCTTCCCCGAAAAACGCCAGTTTTTCCAGGAGCGCTCCAGCTTGTTCGACTTCCGAACGGGCGGCCAGAGCCGGCTCTTCCACAGCCGGCGCATCGGCCTCACCGAAGGCGGCGTGCCCGTTCGCATCGTCGGCGGCGCACGCGTCGTCGGCCGCGTGGGCGGCTGGGAATTTGGTTTCCTGGATATGCACACCGCCAAGGCGGATGCCCTGCCGTCGGAGAACTTCGGCGTGCTGCGGGCGCGCCGGCAGGTGATCAACTCGCAATCGTACGCCGGCGTCATGGGCACCTCGCGTATCGGGGTCGATGGCAGCTACAACGTGGCCTACGGCCTCGACGGCCTGATTCGCCTCTTCGGCGATGACTTCCTCAATGTCCAGTGGGCGCAGACGTTCGACAAACGCGACCTCGCCGGCGCCGATGTCACCAGCGGCGGCCGGCTCACGGCCGAGGTCGAACGCCGGCGCCGCGCCGGCTTCGGATACCGGAGCGGCTGGGTGTGGTCCGGCGAGAACTATAACCCGGGCATCGGCTTCATCCAACGGAATGACTTTCTGCTCTCCGATCAGAGCGTCTCGTACACCTGGCTCCCGGGTGAAGCTTCGAAGTTCATCTGGCACACCCTCGCCCTGGGTGGCAACTCCTACCTCCGCAATGCCGACGGCACCGCCGAGTCCGCCGAAGGCACCCTCGCGTGGTCGTTCAGCGACAAACGGCTGTCTAGCGGCCTCATCGAAGGACGCGTCGTGTACGAGGATCTGCTCGTCCCGTTTGTCCTCTCGGAGGATGCCGAGGTGCCGGCCGGCTCGTACACCAATGCCGGCATCTCCATCGAGTACGGGATGCCGCAGACCCAGCTCAAAAAAGTCAGCTTCGCCCTAGACTCCGGCTCATTCTTCGATGGTTGGCGCAACACGATCACGCTGACGCCCACCTGGTACGTCTCCAAATTTCTCGAACTCACGGGGGAATACGAATACAGCCGCATCCGTTTCCCGGACCGCGACCAGGCCCTCGACGTCCACGTCAGCCGGCTTCGCATCGGCACAGCGTTGAATACCATGCTTTCGGCCAACGCCTTCATCCAGTATAACAGCGCGGCCGACCGGTTCTCGACGAACCTACGTCTCCGCTACAACTTCCGCGAGGGGAACGACCTCTGGATCGTGTACGACGAGCAGCTCAATTCGGACCGCAACCGGTTCAGCGACATCGCCGTGTTGCCGGTCTCCGGCGCACGGACGCTGATCGTAAAATACACCTACACGTTCGCCCTCTGAGCCGATTTGCACGACCGGGATCGATGCGGAATGGCCGGCGTATGCCCTGTGGCGCAGCGGCGATGTGATGGATCACGCATGGCCGGCCAGCGGAATGGCGTCGTCGGCGTGTGCCTGTACCACGGCCACATTCCGCGTGCGGCTTACGCGCCGGCCCCTCCTGGCGTGTAGTTTGATCGGCGCCTGATCTTCAGGAATTCGCGCAGCCTGCTCCCTTTGC
>JAWXAX010000191.1 GCA_034439735.1 Rhodothermales bacterium
AACGCTTCGCTCCGACGGGATTTGCCCCTCCTCGGATCGAGGAGGGGCCTGGTAGTCAGGCACGTTCCCGATACGAAAACTGTCCGAAGTATTAAGGTTGGCAAGTTGCAGGTTGGCAAGTTGCAGACGTATAAAATCCTGTAACCTGTCAACCCGTAACCTGCCAACCAGTATCTATCGCTCGTAAAACGCCGGCGGGGCGATGCCGAGGGAGCGGAGGTAGACGTAACCCTGCGCGCGGTGGTGGATTTCGTTGTCCACGATGTAATGGATGATCCAGTGCCCGGGGCCCTCCCACTGCCCAAACGCGAGGTCGACTTTGGGAAAACGATTCGCGGGAATCGTGGGCCAGATTTCGTTCATTTTTGTCGTTACCTCGTCCCACAGCCGGAGCGCCTCGGCTTTGGAGCTCAGCGTCGGCCCCTCGTCGTACTCCCACTTTCCGGTAGCCACCCCCTTGATGGTTGGAATGGCCATACCCAGCATCTCCTTTACCAGCAAAGAGAACGGACGCATCCCGCCGATGGAGTAGCTCGTGAAGGCGTCTTCCGGAAAGGCCTCGATGACGCGGCGCGTCAGCCGGCGGTGGCCCTGCCAGTGCTCGAGAAAGGCATCCGCAGTGATAAACGGAGCGGGTGTCGGTAGAGTAGCCATGGCGTTGCATCTAGGGTTGAATGAAGGAACACACCCAGTATCCGCCGGCGTGGTGTCAACGTTGTGTCACAGGGGTTCCGAGGGTTAAAGATCACGAAACCAAGTGTAACTACCTGCGTCACACCTGACGTTCCCTTACTCGCACGCCGATGATTCAGAACTTCAGGCACAAAGGGCTCCGGCGCTTTTTCGATACCGGTGATGGTTCAAAACTGAACGCCAGCCACCTGAAACGTATCCGCCTTATTCTGTCGGCTCTCAATGCGGCGACCATGGTTGACGCCGTGGCGTTTCCCGGCTCGGGGCTCCATCCATTAAAAGGCGACATGAAAGGGTTCTCGGCGGTATCGGTGAGCGGCAACTGGCGCATCGTATTCCGTTTCGAAAATGGAGATGCTTACGACGTCGACTATGTAGATTATCACTGACATGATGCACAATCCAGCACATCCCGGAGAGATTTTGAAAGATCTGTATTTAGAACCGCTGGGCCTGAGCGTCACGGCCGCCGCGGAGGGGCTGGGCATAAGCCGGAAGAGACTATCAGCATTGATTAACCAACGCTCCGGCATCAGTCCGCTCATGGCGCTCAGGCTATCGAAGGCCTTTCCAAACACAACGGCTCAATTCTGGCTGAATCTGCAGAATCAATTCGATCTCTTCGTGGAGCAGGGCAATGCGGCCCTCGCCACCGTCAGGCGACTGGCAGCTGCATAACATCCTTTTCGATATACTGACGCGGCTAAAAGACGGGGTAATTACTCATCCCCACCCACACGGACCTCACTTCGGTCGTCCGTTAGCGGCAGGCTGATGAGGTTGGCGAAGAAGGCATACACCTCGGGGTGATACGCCTTGAGTTGCCGGTACCAGCCGAGGGCGGTGTAGACGTAGGTCCCCTCGCCATACCGCGCCAGAAGGGTCGAGCTCGCCAGCGGCTCTTCGCCGGGATCATTCATGCGGAAGACCTCCTGGAACTCGGGCGCGTATTCGCCGGGGAAATAGAGGCCGCGCTCCTGCACCCACCCCTCCCACAACGCCGGCCCGATGGCGTTTGGCGCATGGAACAGCGGGGAATCGGGTAGCAATACTGTCACGGGCGCGTCTTCCCGCGTCACCCTGTCGTGACTGAGCAGCAGCGGATAGGGCGCCAGGGTATCCGGGTTTTTCTTCGCGGCGTCAAATGGATCGGCGAATTCCGGATTCCACTCGAACGTCTTCTGGTAGTTGACGATCAGGTGCCCGCCGGCTTCGACCCACGCGAGCAGCCGGCCGTTGTGCGCCCGCAGGTCCGCCCGGACGAGGTAGGCCCGGATGTCCACGACAATCGTATGGAACCCCGACAGATCGTCATCGGCGAGCGCGAGTGAATCGAGCAGGACATGCTCTACACCGAGCTCGCTCAGTGCCTGGTCCAGCGTGTTGTCGTAACTCGCCACCACCCCCACCCGCAGCGCCTCGGGCACAAGGACGTTGAATACCCGGCCGGCGAAGAAGGTATGCGCGGGAAGGGCCGGCCCGGTCGAGGGAGACGCCATAGACGTCACGGTCAGCGTATAGTCGCCCGGAGCCAGCGTTTCGGGCAGGACATAATCGAGCACGATCTTCCCGCCGGCCTCGATGGGTGCGTCGTACTGGGCGGAGTGGACGACCTCGCGGGTCGCGTCTTTCGATATGGCCAGGCGAACGTCCACCCGCGCCGCCACGGGGTCGAACGCGGCGAGGTCGAGCGCGAGCTGATTGGCGCCGCCGCGGAGCCGGACCACCTGGTCGCGGGCGGAGACGACGATCGGCGGGGCGATTTCCAGCGGGAGATGGCCGGCGGCCACGAGCTGCCGGTCGTTGGCGTTACGCAGGGCGTACTGGACGGGTAGGTCGTTCGTGAAACGGTCGTACTGGCGGTCGACTTTCGGGAGGGTAGGCGCCGCGTCGGCGCGAACGCGGACGGCAACGGCGTCGTCCGAGCTGCCGGACACGATTATCGTTGTGTCGATCGCCCCGGAAAAGGTTAGCTGCATGGGCGAGGCATCCATCCGGCGCGGAGCGAAACGGAGGTCGATCGTCTGCCCGGGCACCGCGACGTCGATGGAGGCCATGACAAAATTCTCGGGCAGCGGCTCGATGCGGCCCGATGCGATCCAGTAGCTCAGATCCGGCGAGGCATTCCGGTTTGGCGGCAGGCCGGCCGTGAGGTCGGCCGTCACTGGCGGCGCGCCCTCGGCCTCGCGAAGGAGCACAAAAAACGTGTTGTCCTGCATGCGTCGAAACGCCGCGAACATCCCCATGCCCTGAGACGCGTGTTCGACGAGGGCATCCGTCGCGATGTCCGCATAGGACTTGCCGGCCGGCGCATAGACGTCCATCACCGGCACCTCGGCGTCGTAGTCTTCCGTCGTGCGACGCCAGAGCCGGAGGAAGAGCCGCTTCGGCTGCCAGAGGTCCACCCCGTCCTCTTCGAGTTGCTCGGGGTGATACGTCGAGTCGGCGGCGAGGGCGAACGCGTCGTAGGCCGAGATCCCGACCGCCTGATGCTGCCCGTGCTGGAGGTTGGGGCCGACGGTCAGGGTATCGTGATTGGTGAAGAGGACGTCCGGCTTGAGCTTCCGGATGAGATAGACGAGGCGGGAAGTCACTTCATCCCGCCCGCCCCAGATATCAAAGGCCTCGCGGGCCTGTTTCGAGAACCCAAAGTCTTTGAAGTTGAGGAAATAAACCTGCGTTCCGAGCCGGCGCGCGGCGCGTTCGGTCTCCACCGTCCGGATGGCGCCGAGTTCTTCATAGAGTTCGGGTCCTATCTCGTTCTGCCCCCCTTCGCCGCGGGTATAGATCACGCTGTACGCGACGGCGTCGTGGGCGCGACGATAATAGGCGAGGGTGCGGCCATCCTCATCGTCCGGATGGGCAGCGAGGTTCATCACAACGAGCGGAGCCGCGGACTGGGCGGCGGCTGGCTGCCGGCCCGCGCCGGCGAAGATGAAGAGCAGCAGAAGGAGCGCGTAGAATCGCATGTGTTTCCTATTTTCGGGCGTCCGTATCCGTAGAGACGCAAGGTGTTGCGTCTTGGAGACGCAAGGTGTTGCGTCTCTACCCCCCACGTCCCATATACACATACCGTGTTACCATGACCGCCGCCGATAAAGCCTTTCTCTTTCAGCTTCTCGACACCCCGAGCCCTTCCGGGTTCGAATCCGCCGGCCAGCGCATCTGGGCGGGCTACCTGCGCCGGCACGCGGACCGAGTCGAGAGCGATCACTACGGCAACGTATGGGCGACACTTGATGGGTCGGCGAAAGATAACGCCCCGCGGCTCATGCTGGAAGCCCATGCGGACGAAATCGGGTTAATGGTCAATCATATTTCCGACGACGGGTTCCTGTTCATCACACGGATCGGGGGGTCGGACCGGGCCATCGCCCGCGGCCGGTCCGTCCGCATCCTCGGCAGCCAGGGCGAGGTGGAGGGGATCCTGGGCAACACGGCCATCCACCTGCGGGACCGGACGGACGACAAGCTGCCCGAGTGGCACGATCTGTTCATCGACATCGGCGCCGGCAACAAAGACGCCGTCGCGGCACGCGGCATCCGTGTAGGGCACCCGGCCGTGCTGGCCGAGTCCGCCCGGCCTTTCGGGGATACCCGCATCGTCGGCCGCGCGCTCGACAACCGGATAGGCGGCTTTATCATCGCGCGGGTGATGGCGCAGCTGGCCGCCAGCGGCAATCGGCCGGCCGCCACGGTGCACGCCGTCAACGCCGTCCAGGAAGAAGTGGGCGGGCACGGAGCGCGGATGATGAGCTATCGGCTCAACCCCACTGTAGCCGTCGTGCTGGACGTTTGCCACGCCACCGACTCCCCGGGCATCAGTGCCCCGAAACACGGCCTTACCAAACTCGGCGGCGGCCCCGGCCTCATGCACGGCGCCTCCACCCACCCCCTCGTCGTCCAGCGCCTCATGGAAGTCGCCGAAAAAGAAGGCATCCCGCTCCAGCACGAAGCATCGACCGGCTTCAGCGGCACCGACACCGACCAGATCTTCGACACCCGCGCCGGCATCCCCAGCGCCCTCGTCTCCCTCCCCATGCGGTACATGCACTCGACCGTGGAAATGGTGGATACGGCCGACCTCGACGCCGTCGTCCGCCTCCTAACGGCGTTTGTGCACGCCCTGACGCCAGCGGATGCGTTCAAGATTTCGATCTGACGATCGAAATCTTGAACAAGGAAAAAGGAAAAAGGAAAAAGGAAAAATGAAAAAGGCAAAAATGGAAAGTAGAAAGTGAAAACTCGCTGCTAGGAGACCATAAATTTTACCTTTTACCTTTTACCTTTTACCTTTTACCGTATCGTCCTTCGCTTCCGCACAATACTCAGCGCCATCTCCAGGGCCTGTTCGGCGTTCAGGCGGGGGTCGACCTGGGTTTTGTAGGCGCGCTCGAGGTCGGCCTGGACGAGGCCGCGGGCGCCGCCGATGCACTCGGTGACGTCGTCGCCGGTGAGTTCGAGGTGGACGCCGCCGAGGCTGGAGCCGAGGCGGTGGTGGATGTCGAACGCCTGCTCGACCTCCGAGAGGATAAAATCAAACGGCCGCGTTTTGAAGCCGGATTCGGTGCGGACGGTGTTGCCGTGCATCGGGTCGCAGATCCACAACGCCTTCTTGCCGGCCCGCTGCACGGCCTCCAGCAGCGGCGGCAGACCGTCGGCGATCTGGTCTTTCCCGAACCGGGTGATGAGCGTCAGCCGGCCGGGATCGTTCTCCGGGTTGAGGATGTCCATCAAATAGATCAGATCCTTCGGGCTCACCGCCTTCCCTACCTTCATCCCGATCGGGTTTTCGATCCCCCGGGCGTATTCGACGTGGGCGCTCTCGGGGAACGCCGTTCGCATCCCTATCCACGGCATGTGGGTCGATAGATTATACCAGCCCGGGTTGTGCGGGACACGCCGCGTCTGCGCCTCCTCGTAGGGTAAAAACAGCGCCTCGTGGCTCGTAAAAAACGACGCCCGGTCCAGCGCGGCGCTCTTGGTGTCCGCGAAGGTCTCCATGAACGACACCGCCTCCTTGATCGCGCCCAGGATTTCGCGATATTCGGCCGCCCGGGGCGAATTGCCGAGGAAGTCCAGGTCCCAGTACTCCGGGTGGTGCAGATCGGCGAAGCCGCCCGTGACGAGGGCCCGGACGAAGTTGAGCGTCATGGCCGAGCGGCTGTGGGCGTCGAGGAGGCGCTCGGGCGCCGGCACCCGCGCCGCGGC
>JAWXAX010000192.1 GCA_034439735.1 Rhodothermales bacterium
GCGCCGGCGCCGGCCTACCCGTCATGATGGTAGAAGGCGAGTTCGACACATGGAGCGTGCAGCAGGCCGCCCCCGGGATTGTGCGCGCCGTGGCCACGGGCTCCGCAACCGGGAGCCGGCATGCCAAATGGATCGCGCGGCTGTGGCGTTCGCCCCTCGTGCTCGTCGCGTTCGACACAGACAGTGCCGGCGAAAGTGCCGCCGACTTCTGGTGCAAAACGCTCCACAACACCCTCCGATGGGCGCCCATCGGGCACGACGTGAACGCGATGCTCACGGGGGGCCTCGACATCCTCGCGTGGGTGCGGGCCGGGATCGGGGCCGCACAGCACGGCCGGCACTCGCCACGCATGCGACCTGGCCAGCAGCGGCGGAGCATCGCCACCACCTACCCCACTTTGCCTTGCGCCGCGCCCGGCTCCGTGACCGCTTGCAGACCTTCATCGCCGGCGAGCAATGGCGCGTCTCGCCCTGACACCGGCATCACCTGAACCCCTGACGAGATGCACGCCATCATGAATACCCAGGGACCCCATAACGACCCCGCCGGCGCCTTCTACGAAGCGATCGCCGAGGCGGTGATCCGCAAGCTGGAAGAACGTCAGCGCGCGGCGCCGGGCGGCGGAGCGCTCTTCAACGGAGAAATACCCGTGAACGCCATCGACCTGGAACAGCTGGGCGCCCGAGGCCTGGAGCTCATGCGCGCCTACACCGCGAAGGAGGTTGCCGAGATCCTGGGCACGCCTCGTGTCGAATCCGTGTACGAGATCCCGGAGGCGGAGCTGCCACGCGTTCGGCGCGTCGGTAAGGGGTTTGGATACCTGGGTATCAACGTGTTATGCTACATGGCCGGCCAGCCACCCATCGACCTGGAGGCCGCCATCGAGGCGTACCGCCAGCGGCTCAATGACGCACGGGGCAACATCCTGCCGATGAGCCTCGCCAGCGAAGGCCTCACCCGCGTTCTCTAACCGTTACCGCGCAAACAGCCATGCCCTACAAACGAAGCGGATCCCCTTACTACCAGGTTCGGCGCCGCCGGCTCGTCGGTTATGGCGACACGGGCGTCTTGTCCTCGAAGGTGGCCAGCAAGAAGCTGGCACGCGACATGGAGCGCGTGCTCGACGAACTCGCCCAGAAAGCGCTCGAAGACTCGTCATGGTACGGCCTCCTGGATGCCGTGTGCCGGGCGAAGGCCGTGCCGCTGCCCGACCTCCTGAAAGCGCGCAACGTCGGCACCCTGGAGGGCCTCAAGCGGAGCCTGACCGATCCCACGCTAGCCGAGGCCATCGCGGCCTACCAGCGCGCAGCACCGCAGAACCGTTCCGCTATCATCGGGCTGCGCATGCTCATGCAGTACGCGCCAGCCGGCATGCGCCTGGGTGACCTCACATCGAAGGCGATCACCCGGCTGTGCGTGGATGCGGAGGAAGCCGGCCGCAAGCGCAACACCGTGCGCCGCTCCATGCTTCGCGGGATTTCGCTCCTCCTGCGATTCCACCTGGGCAACGCGGAGCGAGACCGGATATTTGCAGACGTCGTCTTCCATGGCGAGAACGACACTCGGGAAGTTCACCTGACGCCGGCGGAGCTGCGCCGCCTCTTCGCGGCCTGCTTAGAGCTGGGCTACGGCGAACTCGGAACGGTCCTCCGCATTGCCCTCCTCACCTCTGCCGACCGTGGCGTCCTCCTGGCGGGGGAGAACATGGGGCAGAAGCTCCGAGGCCTGCGGGTGCGAGACCTGACCATTTTCCTCGACGGGACATCGGGGCTCTACACCGGGGAGGTATTCCTGAACGACACCAAGACGAAAAGCCGGAGCCGGAGCGTGCCGCTCACCGATAGCCTGTGCCGTGAGCTCCTGGTGTGCTGCAAGGGCAAGGACCCGGACGACACCGTCTTCGAGATGAAGTATCAGCAGCTGGACTACCAGTGGAAGGCCGTGCGGCGTCTGGCGGGCCTGCGTGGCGTGCGCTTCAAGGACATGCGTTCACAAACCGCCATCTACGCGGAGGAAGCCGGCGTCCCCCAGACGATCATCCAGAAAACCCTGGGCCATGCGAGCGAAGCCATGACGCGGCGATATCAGCAGCGTGCGGCCGTCCTCAGCTCCGCCCAGGCGGAAGCCATCGAGGCGGCGATGTTCGCACAGGATGAAAACACCGTAGCGGGCGAAAGTGAAAACAAACGCTCACAATCGGGCTAACAATGAACGAAACCACCCCAAACTAGAAACCCCGCAAGCCATTGATAAACAACGACTTGCGGGGAATGCTGGCAGTAAACTTCGGTGCCTCCGCAAGGGCTCGAACCTTGGACCCGCTGATTAAGAGTCAGCTGCTCTACCAACTGAGCTACAGAGGCGAAAGATGGTTTAAGGTGGCAGGCTCGAGGTTTAAGGGGTGTTGCATCCGCGCACCGAGCCGGCGACCGTGGGCATACCACGTCCGAAGCCAGCGCTGGTTCCAGGGGATAAGGGACGGGTGCAGGAAGAGGGCCGAGTGACGAAGGGAGAGGCTTGATGGGAAGCCTTCATCACCGCGAGCGCAGCGAGCCTCCTGATCCAAAAGCGCCTAACCGCGAGCGAAGCGAGCCCCTGCCGTATCTTCCAGAGAGAAGTGCAGGACGGGAGCCATACCCACTATAGTCTCCCGTCCTTTTCAAGATGTGCTTCGGAAAGATGTGCTTTTTCCGTTCGTTCGTTCTTAATATCGCACATGCTTAAGCCCGATACTATCGGGGTTTTGAATCCACTTTATGACGTCAGAATCCCCTACACACCTGTCTGCAAAAGCGCACGTGACCACGGACCTTTCGTTACCCGACCTCGCCGGCGCGCTCCGCGCGGGCCGTCTGAGCAGCCGCCAGCTCGTCGCCTCGGCGCTGGAACGCATCCTGGACCCCGCCGGCGAGGGCTCACGCGCGTTTGTGCAGGTGAATGATGTCGCGGCGTTTGCAGCCGCCGAGGACGCTGACGCCCGGATCGCGGCCGGCCGCGATGGGCTCCCTCTCCTCGGACTGCCTATCTCCATCAAAGACCTGTTCGATGTCGCCGGCGAAACAACTCGTGCCGGATCTGTCCTCCTGGCCGATCAGCCGCCGGCCGATCGCGACGCCCCCGCCATCAACCGCCTCCGGGCCGCCGGCGCCATCTTTATCGGCCGGACGAACATGACGGAGTTTGCCTTTTCGGGCCTCGGGATCAACCCGCACTACGGCACGCCGGCCGCTCCGTACGACCGCGCGAACGTCCGCCGCATCCCCGGGGGGTCGACCTCCGGCGGCGCGGTGTCTGTGGCCGATGGGATGGCCGCGGCGGCGATCGGGACGGATACGGGGGGCTCGACACGCATCCCGCCGGCGTTCTGCGGGCTCGTCGGGTTTAAACCGACCGCCCGGCGGATCTCCACCGAAGGCGTTTTCCCCCTGGCGCCCAGCCTGGACTCTGTCGGCCCCATCGGGCGCACGGTGGCGTGTTGCGTGGTGCTGGACCAGGTGATGAGCGGCGCGCCGGTTCGCTCCCTCGACCCGCTTCCGCTCCGCGGCCGGCGCTTTTTGCTCCCCACCAACGAGGTGTTGGACGACCTGGATGCCCCCGTCGCCAGCGCCTTCCTGCGGACCCTCGCCCGGATGCGCGACGCCGGCGCCGAGATCGTCGAGCGCCGGTTCGAGGCGCTGGATATGCTGGCGGAAGGGCGAACGTACGGGCCGCTCGCCCCCGTCGAGGCCTACGCCGTCCACCGCCGCTGGTACCACGCCCGACAGGCGGACTACGACCCGCGCGTCCACATGCGCATGGCGGCCGGCGTGGGGTTCAAGGCCGCGGAGTACATGGACATCCTGGCCTGGCGCCGGCGGTTCATCGAACGCGCCGAACGCGAGCTGGCCGGCTACGACGCGTACATCATGCCGACCGTCCCCATGATCCCCCCGCCCATCGCCGATATCATCGAAGGTGACGACGCCCACTACCTCGCCGTCAACACCCGCGCGCTGCGCAACACGTCCATCGTAAACGCGCTGGACGGCTGCGCCCTCACCATCCCCTGCCACCGCGCCGGCGAGGCGCCAGCCGGGTTCACCGTCGCCGGCAGCGCCCTGCAGGACGAGCGCGTGCTACAGCTCGGCCTGAGCGTTGAGGCCGTGCTGGCGGCCTAGATGGGAAAAGGGTTTAAGGTTCGAAGTTCAAGGTTTAAGGAAGTGATTCCTTGTACGTTAGACCTTGAACCGTCCCCGTTCACACATTTTTCTCACATATACTCTGAACCCTTTGCCGGCGGCGGACCGTTTAGGGGGGCTCGTTCAGGCCTCTCATCGCTCCGCCGTCGGTATGTTATCAGATCTGACTACCCCTTCCCCCGTACCGCGGCGGTTCTTGTCCGAATTGAAGGACATGTTTCAGGGCAAGCCGCGGGATTTCACGACCGGCAGCCTGGGCCGCGCGATCGTCCTCCTCGCCATTCCGATGGTGCTGGAGATGATCATGCAATCCATCTTCGGAGTGGTGGACGTCTACTTCGTCGGCAAGCTCGGGGCGGATGCCGTGGCGGCGGTGGGGATGACGGATTCGTTGATGGTGCTGCTGTTCGCCGTCGGGATGGGGATCGCGATGTCGGCGGCGGCGATGGTGGCGCGGCGCATCGGAGAGAAAAAGCCCGAGGAAGCGGGCATCGCCGCCATCCAGGCGTTGATCGCGGGCGCGATCGTGTCCGTGCCGGTCGCCGTCCTGGGCGTCCTGTTCGCGCCGGAGTTGCTGGGGATCATGGGCGCCACGGAATCGGTGATCGCGATCGGGTCCGGGTACTGTGCGATCGCCTTCGGGTCCAACATCCTCATCCTCTACCTTTTTATCATCAACGCCATCTTTCGCGGCGCCGGCGACGCCGCGAAGGCGATGCGGGTGTTGTGGCTGGCGAACATCTTCAATCTTATCCTGGACCCGATGTTCATCTTCGGCTGGGGGCCCATCCCGGAGATGGGCGTCACCGGGGCGGCCGTGGCCACAGCGATTGGCCGCGGAATCGGGGTAGCGTACCAGCTTTCGTTGTTATTCAAAGGAACGGGGCATCTGCGGGTGTCACGAAGCCAGCTGCGGGTCGATCCGGAGATGATGCGCCGGCTGGCCCGGGTCGCCAGTCCCGGCATCGTGCAGTACCTCGTCGGGACCGCCAGCTGGATGATGCTCTTCCGCATCCTCGCCTCGTTCGGGAGCGACGCGCTGGCCGGCTACACGATCGCGATCCGGATCATCCTCTTCGCCCTGCTGCCGTCGTGGGGCATGGGGAACGCCGCGGCGACGCTGGTCGGGCAGAACCTGGGAGCACGCCGGCCGGATCGCGCAGAGCGCGCCGTCTGGTTCGCCTGCGGGGCGAATGCCGTGTTTCTGGGTCTCGTCGCGGTGGGGATGTATGTCTTCGCCGAACGGCTCATCCGCCTGTTCACCACCGAGGCCGCAGCCGTCGCTTTCGGGGTGGACTGCCTCCACATCGTCAGCTATACCTACATCCTGTTCGCCTTTGGGATGGTGATCGTCTCGTCGTTCAACGGCGCCGGCGACACCCGCACCCCCACCTGGATCAATGTGGTCAGCTACTGGATGCTCCAGCTGCCCATCGCCTATTTCCTGTCGCACAACGCCGGAATGGGCCCGCGCGGCGCCTTCATCGCCATCGCCGTAGCCCAGGCCGCGCTGGCGGGGATCGCGATCCTGCTGTTCCGGCGCGGGACGTGGAAGCAGCAGATCGTGTAGCAACTCCTGCCGGTTCGTCAACGCGGCAAATCGAGTACGAGAAATCTCTTACTCCTGCATTTGCACCACACTCCCATACTCCCCCCCTTCACGTCTCCATAACGATAGCATAACACTGGAGTAACAGCGCGCCGGCCAAAATCCTGCATAGTACACCCGTTCCTATCCCCGGGTTTTTGGCCCTCTACCGCCATGTTTCCACCTTGCTAACTCCAGAATGCTCATGGTATCACGTTTCCGTTTCGGCGCAGCCATGGCTGTGCTGTTTTTTTCGCTCTGTGTGCCGCTGGCCTCGACGCAGTCGCTCCGTCTGACGCAGATTGGCGTGATCGGCGCGACGACGCCGGCGCTGCCGACCATCTCCAGCCCGCGCGGCGTGGTGGTGATGGATGACGTGGCAAGTATCGTGCAGGCCGAGATCGACGCCCTCACCGCCGCCGGCGTCACCAAGATCATCCTCATCAGCCACCTGCAGGGCATCGAGCAGGACCTGGAGCTGATCCCGATGCTCAGCGGCCTGGACATCGCCATCGCCGGCGGCGGCGACGAACTCCTCGCCAACAACGACGACGTGCTCGTCCCGGGCGACGGCACCCCGTTTGGCCCCTACCCGCTGCGCGTCGCCAACGCCGACGGCGTGGACGTGCCGGTGGTGTTCGATGCCGGCCAACTGCCGAGCGGCGCCTACTTCCTCCAGTACACGACGCCGGAAGGGACGTTTAGCCGGCAGATGCTGTTGATGAAGTAAGGCGGCTGTAACCATCCGCACGTCATCCCGAGCCCGTCGAGGGACCTCCCGATTTTCCGAGAGGTCCTTCGACAAGCTCAGGATGACCACTTTTTTTGGCGGTGCTTGCTGTGTACGAGTACGATGTTGTCCCCTCCACCCTGCGACTCCTCCGGTTGTGCCGGCGTCGCTCAGGGCAGGCACTCCCATACCCCACCCTACCTCCCCATTTCAACCCTTAGCCAGTCCAGCCGGGCAAGGGGATGGCCGGTATCCTGGGCGGCGCGAAAGACGACGAACAGGTCGTGCACGCCTTCTGTGGCCTGCACCGCGGCGCGGAATTCTCCTTCCTGCGCGCCGGCTGTGATCGTCCCCACCAGCGGTCCATCCGGGGCGTCGAGGCGGAGCTCGAGCTGGCCGGGGGCGGTTCCGGTAGCCGGCGGAAGGGTGAACGCGGTGATGGCTGCGACGCCAGTGAGGTCGATCCCATCAAAGGCGATAAACGAGCCGTCGTACGCCCGCGCGATGGCGTCGTTGGCGACGAGGACGCGCTCGGACCGGTCGAACGCCTCGGCCTCGATCTTCGGGTGGCGGAGCACGATGAGCTGCTGCCCGGTGATCGGCTCGATGCCTTCGGCGCCGGCATCGGTGTAGGAGGCGCGGACGAAGTACATCCCTTCTGAATTCTCGGCGCGGCGGTGGGCGTCGAGCCGGTAGGTGCCGGCGGCCGGCAGCCGGCGCACGGCCGGGGCGTCGGCGCCGAGCGAGCGGATGTAGCGAACCATTGCGCGGGCGTCTTCTTCAGCCAGCTGGGGGTGGGCGGCCATCGCCTGTTCGCCCCACACCCCACCGCCGCCCTGGATGATCTTCTGGACGAGGTAGTCCTCCGCCTCGGCCTGGCCGGCATACCGTTTCGCCACCTCCTGGTAGCTGGGACCGATGGACGGCTTGTCGACGACGTGGCACGCCAGGCAGTCGCTCCCTTCGATGAGACGCTGGCCAACGGAAAAGCCCGAGACGGCGTCGGCCTGGCGGTGGCCCTGCTCGACCAGCGTGCGGTCAAAGCCCTGCTCGAGGTAATCGACCTGCATCACCACCGCGCCGGCCGGCGCGGTGGTGATGCAGGTCGATTACCTCGAGCAGGGCTTTGACCGCACGCTGGTCGAGCAGGGCCACCGCCAGGCCGACGCCGTCTCGGGCTTTTCCGTTGGCCAGCGTCTCATCGAAGGGAGCGACTGCCTGGCGTGCCACGTCGTCGACAAGCCGTCCATCGGTCCCAGCTACCAGGAGGTGGCGAAACGGTATGCCGGCCAGGCCGAGGCGGAGGACTACCTCGTCCAGAAGATCATCCAGGGCGGCGGTGGGGTGTGGGGCGAACAGGCGATGGCCGCCCACCCCCAGCTGGCTGAAGAAGACGCCCGCGCAATGGTTCGCTACATCCGCTCGCTCGGCGCCGACGCCCCGGCCGTGCGCCGGCTGCCGGCCGCCGGCACCTACCGGCTCGACGCCCACCGCCGCGCCGAGAATTCAGAAGGGATGTACTTCGTCCGCGCCTCCTACACCGATGCCGGCGCCGAAGGCATCGAGCCGATCACCGGGCAGCAGCTCATCGTGCTCCGCCACCCGAAGATCGAGGCCGAGGCGTTCGACCGGTCCGAGCGCGTCCTCGTCGCCAACGACGCCATCGCGCGGGCGTACGACGGCTCGTTTATCGCCTTTGATGGGATCGACCTCACTGGCGTCGCAGCCATCACCGCGTTCACCCTTCCGCCGGCTACCGGAACCGCCCCCGGCCAGCTCGAGCTCCGCCTCGACGCCCCGGATGGACCGCTGGTGGGGACGATCACAGCCGGCGCGCAGGAAGGAGAATTCCGCGCCGCGGTGCAGGCCACAGAAGGCGTGCACGACCTGTTCGTCGTCTTTCGCGCCGCCCAGGATACCGGCCATCCCCTTGCCCGGCTGGACTGGCTAAGGGTTGAAATGGGGAGGTAGGGTGGGGTATGGGAGTGCCTGCCCTGAGCGACGCCGGCACAACCGGAGGAGTCGCAGGGTGGAGGGGACAACATCGTACTCGTACACAGCAAGCACCGCCAAAAAAAGTGGTCATCCTGAGCTTGTCGAAGGACCTCTCGGAAAATCGGGAGGTCCCTCGACGGGCTCGGGATGACGTGCGGATGGTTACAGCCGCCTTACTTCATCAACAGCATCTGCCGGCTAAACGTCCCTTCCGGCGTCGTGTACTGGAGGAAGTAGGCGCCGCTCGGCAGTTGGCCGGCATCGAACACCACCGGCACGTCCACGCCGTCGGCGTTGGCGACGCGCAGCGGGTAGGGGCCAAACGGGGTGCCGTCGCCCGGGACGAGCACGTCGTCGTTGTTGGCGAGGAGTTCGTCGCCGCCGCCGGCGATGGCGATGTCCAGGCCGCTGAGCATCGGGATCAGCTCCAGGTCCTGCTCGATGCCCTGCAGGTGGCTGATGAGGATGATCTTGGTGACGCCGGCGGCGGTGAGGGCGTCGATCTCGGCCTGCACGATACTTGCCACGTCATCCATCACCACCACGCCGCGCGGGCTGGAGATGGTCGGCAGCGCCGGCGTCGTCGCGCCGATCACGCCAATCTGCGTCAGACGGAGCGACTGCGTCGAGGCCAGCGGCACACAGAGCGAAAAAAACAGCACAGCCATGGCTGCGCCGAAACGGAAACGTGATACCATGAGCATTCTGGAGTTAGCAAGGTGGAAACATGGCGGTAGAGGGCCAAAAACCCGGGGATAGGAACGGGTGTACTATGCAGGATTTTGGCCGGCGCGCTGTTACTCCAGTGTTATGCTATCGTTATGGAGACGTGAAGGGGGGGAGTATGGGAGTGTGGTGCAAATGCAGGAGTAAGAGATTTCTCGTACTCGATTTGCCGCGTTGACGAACCGGCAGGAGTTGCTACACGATCTGCTGCTTCCACGTCCCGCGCCGGAACAGCAGGATCGCGATCCCCGCCAGCGCGGCCTGGGCTACGGCGATGGCGATGAAGGCGCCGCGCGGGCCCATTCCGGCGTTGTGCGACAGGAAATAGGCGATGGGCAGCTGGAGCATCCAGTAGCTGACCACATTGATCCAGGTGGGGGTGCGGGTGTCGCCGGCGCCGTTGAACGACGAGACGATCACCATCCCAAAGGCGAACAGGATGTAGGTATAGCTGACGATGTGGAGGCAGTCCACCCCGAAAGCGACGGCTGCGGCCTCGGTGGTGAACAGGCGGATGAGCCGTTCGGCGAAGACATACATCCCCACCGCGACGAGACCCAGAAACACGGCATTCGCCCCGCAGGCGAACCAGACGGCGCGCTCTGCGCGATCCGGCCGGCGTGCTCCCAGGTTCTGCCCGACCAGCGTCGCCGCGGCGTTCCCCATGCCCCACGACGGCAGCAGGGCGAAGAGGATGATCCGGATCGCGATCGTGTAGCCGGCCAGCGCGTCGCTCCCGAACGAGGCGAGGATGCGGAAGAGCATCATCCAGCTGGCGGTCCCGACGAGGTACTGCACGATGCCGGGACTGGCGACCCGGGCCAGCCGGCGCATCATCTCCGGATCGACCCGCAGCTGGCTTCGTGACACCCGCAGATGCCCCGTTCCTTTGAATAACAACGAAAGCTGGTACGCTACCCCGATTCCGCGGCCAATCGCTGTGGCCACGGCCGCCCCGGTGACGCCCATCTCCGGGATGGGCCCCCAGCCGAAGATGAACATCGGGTCCAGGATAAGATTGAAGATGTTCGCCAGCCACAACACCCGCATCGCCTTCGCGGCGTCGCCGGCGCCGCGAAAGATGGCGTTGATGATAAAAAGGTAGAGGATGAGGATGTTGGACCCGAAGGCGATCGCACAGTACCCGGACCCGATCGCGATCACCGATTCCGTGGCGCCCATGATCCCCAGCAACTCCGGCGCGAACAGGACGCCCAGGACGGCGACCGGCACGGACACGATCGCGCCCGCGATCAACGCCTGGATGGCGGCGATGCCCGCTTCCTCGGGCTTTTTCTCTCCGATGCGCCGCGCCACCATCGCCGCCGCCGACATCGCGATCCCCATCCCGACGGCGAACAGCAGCACCATCAACGAATCCGTCATCCCCACCGCCGCCACGGCATCCGCCCCGAGCTTGCCGACGAAGTAGACGTCCACCACTCCGAAGATGGATTGCATGATCATCTCCAGCACCATCGGAATGGCGAGGAGGACGATCGCGCGGCCCAGGCTGCCGGTCGTGAAATCCCGCGGCTTGCCCTGAAACATGTCCTTCAATTCGGACAAGAACCGCCGCGGTACGGGGGAAGGGGTAGTCAGATCTGATAACATACCGACGGCGGAGCGATGAGAGGCCTGAACGAGCCCCCCTAAACGGTCCGCCGCCGGCAAAGGGTTCAGAGTATATGTGAGAAAAATGTGTGAACGGGGACGGTTCAAGGTCTAACGTACAAGGAATCACTTCCTTAAACCTTGAACTTCGAACCTTAAACCCTTTTCCCATCTAGGCCGCCAGCACGGCCTCAACGCTCAGGCCGAGCTGTAGCACGCGCTCGTCCTGCAGGGCGCTGCCGGCGACGGTGAACCCGGCTGGCGCCTCGCCGGCGCGGTGGCAGGGGATGGTGAGGGCGCAGCCGTCCAGCGCGTTTACGATGGACGTGTTGCGCAGCGCGCGGGTGTTGACGGCGAGGTAGTGGGCGTCGTCACCTTCGATGATATCGGCGATGGGCGGGGGGATCATGGGGACGGTCGGCATGATGTACGCGTCGTAGCCGGCCAGCTCGCGTTCGGCGCGTTCGATGAACCGCCGGCGCCAGGCCAGGATGTCCATGTACTCCGCGGCCTTGAACCCCACGCCGGCCGCCATGCGCATGTGGACGCGCGGGTCGTAGTCCGCCTGTCGGGCGTGGTACCAGCGGCGGTGGACGGCGTAGGCCTCGACGGGGGCGAGCGGCCCGTACGTTCGCCCTTCCGCCAGCATATCCAGCGCCTCGAACCGGCGCTCGACGATCTCGGCGCCGGCGTCGCGCATCCGGGCGAGGGTCCGCAGGAAGGCGCTGGCGACGGGGGCATCCAGGTCGTCCAACACCTCGTTGGTGGGGAGCAAAAAGCGCCGGCCGCGGAGCGGAAGCGGGTCGAGGGAGCGAACCGGCGCGCCGCTCATCACCTGGTCCAGCACCACGCAACACGCCACCGTGCGCCCGATGGGGCCGACAGAGTCCAGGCTGGGCGCCAGGGGGAAAACGCCTTCGGTGGAGATCCGCCGGGCGGTCGGTTTAAACCCGACGAGCCCGCAGAACGCCGGCGGGATGCGTGTCGAGCCCCCCGTATCCGTCCCGATCGCCGCCGCGGCCATCCCATCGGCCACAGACACCGCGCCGCCGGAGGTCGACCCCCCGGGGATGCGGCGGACGTTCGCGCGGTCGTACGGAGCGGCCGGCGTGCCGTAGTGCGGGTTGATCCCGAGGCCCGAAAAGGCAAACTCCGTCATGTTCGTCCGGCCGATAAAGATGGCGCCGGCGGCCCGGAGGCGGTTGATGGCGGGGGCGTCGCGATCGGCCGGCGGCTGATCGGCCAGGAGGACAGATCCGGCACGAGTTGTTTCGCCGGCGACATCGAACAGGTCTTTGATGGAGATAGGCAGTCCGAGGAGAGGGAGCCCATCGCGGCCGGCCGCGATCCGGGCGTCAGCGTCCTCGGCGGCTGCAAACGCCGCGACATCATTCACCTGCACAAACGCGCGTGAGCCCTCGCCGGCGGGGTCCAGGATGCGTTCCAGCGCCGAGGCGACGAGCTGGCGGCTGCTCAGACGGCCCGCGCGGAGCGCGCCGGCGAGGTCGGGTAACGAAAGGTCCGTGGTCACGTGCGCTTTTGCAGACAGGTGTGTAGGGGATTCTGACGTCATAAAGTGGATTCAAAACCCCGATAGTATCGGGCTTAAGCATGTGCGATATTAAGAACGAACGAACGGAAAAAGCACATCTTTCCGAAGCACATCTTGAAAAGGACGGGAGACTATAGTGGGTATGGCTCCCGTCCTGCACTTCTCTCTGGAAGATACGGCAGGGGCTCGCTTCGCTCGCGGTTAGGCGCTTTTGGATCAGGAGGCTCGCTGCGCTCGCGGTGATGAAGGCTTCCCATCAAGCCTCTCCCTTCGTCACTCGGCCCTCTTCCTGCACCCGTCCCTTATCCCCTGGAACCAGCGCTGGCTTCGGACGTGGTATGCCCACGGTCGCCGGCTCGGTGCGCGGATGCAACACCCCTTAAACCTCGAGCCTGCCACCTTAAACCATCTTTCGCCTCTGTAGCTCAGTTGGTAGAGCAGCTGACTCTTAATCAGCGGGTCCAAGGTTCGAGCCCTTGCGGAGGCACCGAAGTTTACTGCCAGCATTCCCCGCAAGTCGTTGTTTATCAATGGCTTGCGGGGTTTCTAGTTTGGGGTGGTTTCGTTCATTGTTAGCCCGATTGTGAGCGTTTGTTTTCACTTTCGCCCGCTACGGTGTTTTCATCCTGTGCGAACATCGCCGCCTCGATGGCTTCCGCCTGGGCGGAGCTGAGGACGGCCGCACGCTGCTGATATCGCCGCGTCATGGCTTCGCTCGCATGGCCCAGGGTTTTCTGGATGATCGTCTGGGGGACGCCGGCTTCCTCCGCGTAGATGGCGGTTTGTGAACGCATGTCCTTGAAGCGCACGCCACGCAGGCCCGCCAGACGCCGCACGGCCTTCCACTGGTAGTCCAGCTGCTGATACTTCATCTCGAAGACGGTGTCGTCCGGGTCCTTGCCCTTGCAGCACACCAGGAGCTCACGGCACAGGCTATCGGTGAGCGGCACGCTCCGGCTCCGGCTTTTCGTCTTGGTGTCGTTCAGGAATACCTCCCCGGTGTAGAGCCCCGATGTCCCGTCGAGGAAAATGGTCAGGTCTCGCACCCGCAGGCCTCGGAGCTTCTGCCCCATGTTCTCCCCCGCCAGGAGGACGCCACGGTCGGCAGAGGTGAGGAGGGCAATGCGGAGGACCGTTCCGAGTTCGCCGTAGCCCAGCTCTAAGCAGGCCGCGAAGAGGCGGCGCAGCTCCGCCGGCGTCAGGTGAACTTCCCGAGTGTCGTTCTCGCCATGGAAGACGACGTCTGCAAATATCCGGTCTCGCTCCGCGTTGCCCAGGTGGAATCGCAGGAGGAGCGAAATCCCGCGAAGCATGGAGCGGCGCACGGTGTTGCGCTTGCGGCCGGCTTCCTCCGCATCCACGCACAGCCGGGTGATCGCCTTCGATGTGAGGTCACCCAGGCGCATGCCGGCTGGCGCGTACTGCATGAGCATGCGCAGCCCGATGATAGCGGAACGGTTCTGCGGTGCTGCGCGCTGGTAGGCCGCGATGGCCTCGGCTAGCGTGGGATCGGTCAGGCTCCGCTTGAGGCCCTCCAGGGTGCCGACGTTGCGCGCTTTCAGGAGGTCGGGCAGCGGCACGGCCTTCGCCCGGCACACGGCATCCAGGAGGCCGTACCATGACGAGTCTTCGAGCGCTTTCTGGGCGAGTTCGTCGAGCACGCGCTCCATGTCGCGTGCCAGCTTCTTGCTGGCCACCTTCGAGGACAAGACGCCCGTGTCGCCATAACCGACGAGCCGGCGGCGCCGAACCTGGTAGTAAGGGGATCCGCTTCGTTTGTAGGGCATGGCTGTTTGCGCGGTAACGGTTAGAGAACGCGGGTGAGGCCTTCGCTGGCGAGGCTCATCGGCAGGATGTTGCCCCGTGCGTCATTGAGCCGCTGGCGGTACGCCTCGATGGCGGCCTCCAGGTCGATGGGTGGCTGGCCGGCCATGTAGCATAACACGTTGATACCCAGGTATCCAAACCCCTTACCGACGCGCCGAACGCGTGGCAGCTCCGCCTCCGGGATCTCGTACACGGATTCGACACGAGGCGTGCCCAGGATCTCGGCAACCTCCTTCGCGGTGTAGGCGCGCATGAGCTCCAGGCCTCGGGCGCCCAGCTGTTCCAGGTCGATGGCGTTCACGGGTATTTCTCCGTTGAAGAGCGCTCCGCCGCCCGGCGCCGCGCGCTGACGTTCTTCCAGCTTGCGGATCACCGCCTCGGCGATCGCTTCGTAGAAGGCGCCGGCGGGGTCGTTATGGGGTCCCTGGGTATTCATGATGGCGTGCATCTCGTCAGGGGTTCAGGTGATGCCGGTGTCAGGGCGAGACGCGCCATTGCTCGCCGGCGATGAAGGTCTGCAAGCGGTCACGGAGCCGGGCGCGGCGCAAGGCAAAGTGGGGTAGGTGGTGGCGATGCTCCGCCGCTGCTGGCCAGGTCGCATGCGTGGCGAGTGCCGGCCGTGCTGTGCGGCCCCGATCCCGGCCCGCACCCACGCGAGGATGTCGAGGCCCCCCGTGAGCATCGCGTTCACGTCGTGCCCGATGGGCGCCCATCGGAGGGTGTTGTGGAGCGTTTTGCACCAGAAGTCGGCGGCACTTTCGCCGGCACTGTCTGTGTCGAACGCGACGAGCACGAGGGGCGAACGCCACAGCCGCGCGATCCATTTGGCATGCCGGCTCCCGGTTGCGGAGCCCGTGGCCACGGCGCGCACAATCCCGGGGGCGGCCTGCTGCACGCTCCATGTGTCGAACTCGCCTTCTACCATCATGACGGGTAGGCCGGCGCCGGCGC
>JAWXAX010000193.1 GCA_034439735.1 Rhodothermales bacterium
GCATGTGCTGCATTTTCATGGTTCCATGGATCCCCAATCAAGTTGGGGAAGACGGGTGTGGAGCGCATGGCGGAAGCCAGTATGCGCCGTGTTTCAACTCCTGATTCGTATTAATTAATGCATTAGAGCCCCAGGCGATAGGACAGCGTCGCTACCGGTCTCACCTGGCCTTCGGGGCTCATGGCGAAACCGAGCGTTGGCGCGAGGCGGTCGTTGTGCAGCTTGGCGGAGATGGCGGCTTCGAAGGCGGAAACGAGGTGCGTGACGACCAGCAGCATGGAGACCCTGGAAGCCCGGCGCAATACGTCGTTCGCGTGGGCATGGTCGTCGGAATACTGGAAGAACCGCGGCGAGACGTTGGGCTTGGAGCCGTCGGCGGCGGTCTGTGACGGGTCGATCGCAGGCCGGTATTCCCCGCCGACAATCCATTCGGGATAATCTTCCCAGCCGGGCGCGAACTGATAATACTTGCCCACCAGCTCGTAGTATTGCTGCTCGCTGAAGTCGGGCAGCGTATGCGAAAACGCGGCACGGGTCTCGACGTGGAACATCTGCCGCTCCAGCGTCTGAATCTGGCCAAAAAATGCGTCCACCTGCTGCCATTCGGCGTCTGTCCACTGCTCGGGGCGGGTGAAGTCGATGCCGGTGGGAATGGCGACCGGCGGCGCGGTGACGTTGGCCTGGAGGGTGGACTGGATGAACTGGCTATAATCGTTCAGCCAGCTGGCATACTTTGTCGGCTCCCAGAAGCCATGGGCATAGTTGATGTAGTCGTCTTCAAGATCGAGCCCCTGCCGGCGCCAGACGATCCCGCTGGTGATAATCAGTGCTTCCGCCGCGATTGCCACACCGGCCTTCACCCATTGCTGGTTGTACGCCTGCCCCGCTCCGGGCACCACGGCCGACAGTCCAAACGCCAGCCCCACGCTCCGTTGACCCGCGGCCTTCGCTGGCCATACTCCAGGCCGAGCAAGGCGGACCGACGCCGGCGCCACGGCCCCGGCCCGAAACGCCGCGGCCTCGTACATGGGATGCGATAGCGATGCGGGTTGCGCCTCCGCCCTGCTCGCGCCCACCAGCACACCCACCATCAGGATAAGGGATGCCATGGGGAGGCGGATAGGGTGAAGCCGGACGTTCATACGCAAGTAGGATGCTGGATAATGCATAAAACACGTGCCGCGATAACGCGTTGCGCGTTTATTCGTTGAACGTTAAACGAGTAAACGTTCAACGCGAAACGTTATAAATAAGGCGTCACAAGTCGTTCGAAGTACGCGTAGTCGCGCGCACCCAGCACAAACTCCCGCAAGACGCCGTCGCGGTCGATGACGTACGTTTCGGGCCGGCCGTCGAGGATCTTGAGGAAGGGCATTGGCAACGCCGTCGGGTCCGCGATGAGGCCGCTTTCGGTATCGAGCGTCACCTTAGTCTGATCAAACGAGTCGATCTCCTCGCGCGTCTCGTCGGACAGCGTCAGGACGACCACACCCTGGTCCTTGTAGTCGGCCTGGAGCCGGTTCAGGCCGGGCATCTCATCGAGGCAAGGGGGGCACCAGGTCGCCCAGAAGTTGAGCAGGACGACCTGGCCCCGATAGGCGGCGAGGTCTGTTTTCTGGTCCCCATCGAGCAGGGTGAATTCAAAATTCGGGGCCTCCTTACCCAGCGATTCCCGCTGCACTTCGCCGCCGTCCTCGATCTTGACAAAGGCATTGCCCTGCTTCACCGAAAGCCCGACGCCCATCAAGACCAGGGAGCTGATGATGAGCATGACCGACAGGCCGGCCCCCATCCAGGTCACGGCCGAGGCGCCCTGCTTCTTACGCTGGAGCTGCAGGAAGTACAGAAATCCGGCCCCGACCACGGTCATGGCGCCGGCGGAAATGAGAATCGTGTTGGTATCCATGGAGAATCTTGTGATAATGTGGGACTAGAGATCGAACCCAAACAAGACACCAAAGTGCCACTGGATCTCCTCGCCATAACGGACGAAATTCTCGCCGCTCGGGGTAAGGAAGCCCTCGTCGAGCTGGAAGTCGAACGCGTCGAGCCCGTATGTGGCGCTCACGAAAATGGCCGTCGGCAGCAGGTAGAAGGAGCCCAGTGCGAGCCGGAGCTCGGCGCCGATATCCTTTCTGAATTGATCGGCCGCCGGAAACGGCCCGACCCACGCCGCGGCCGCGTCGGCGTAGACGCGGGCGTAGAGCTTGTCGACATACGTAAACAGCATCTGGCGCTTGATGTTCGGCAGAATGGGGACGTGGTAGGCGGCCTGGAGCCACAGGGTTTCGTTGCCGCCCATGGCGTAAAACGGGTAGCCGCGCGCGCCGATGAGGCCGCCGACATAGTCGTTGAAGAAGTCGTCCACCTCGCCGCCGAGCAGTGTCGATCCCCGCGCGCGGATGCCGTAGCCATGCACACCGCCCAGCGGCCGGCCCGGGAGCCGGCTGTTGAACCGCCCCTCGGCCACGATCCGGTGCATCTGATACCGCTCGTAGATCGGCTTGAGGAAGCCATCCTCCAGATCGAACCGCTCGAGCAGCCGGCCCTCCTCCCGTTCATACAACAACTCGAGCCGAACGCCCTCGGGCACGACGTCGCTATGGGCGTGGGGCTGCATGAGTTCGGCGAATAGCCTGAATGAAACGGCGCTGCCGATGAAATACTTGGAGGTGAACGGGTCGATGAATGCGTCGTTCTCTTTCGAGAAAAAGCGCTCGGTGGTGACGCTGTACGGGCTGTAGCGGTAACCCACTTCCGCGAGGGTGAACCGATTGATCTTGCTCCGCGCCTTAAGGCTGGTCTCCCACAGATTGTAGGAGAGATCGGCGAGCGTCGTGTCCGGCAGGCAGGCCGTGCAGGGGAATTCCTCGACGGTGAGGCCGTTGTCCACGTTACGCTTGATGTTGTAGACCTCGAGCGAAAACTGCGGGGACCAACGTTTGGGGATAAAGGGCAGGCCTTTCGTGTAGTCGAGCTGGAGGAAAATGTCGCGTTCGAGTTTTACGAGTCGGGAAGGCGAGAAGAAATCCTGCACACTTTCAGCGTCCCGCGAAGCCGGGCTGAACAACGCACCGCCAAACAGGGTCAGGCCTTCGAGGATCTCGCGAGAGGCCATCAAGACGCCCACTTTTGTATTGCGGAGTAGCGTCTCGGCGAAGGTCCTGTCGGCTAGGCGGACATCCAGTGTCGACTGCCGGCGGGACACATACTGATCCAGCCGAACCACCGGAAACAGGCTGAACGAGGTAAACAGGTTGCGATAGGGCTTCGCCGTCAACCCCTCCGGATTCTCGCCGGGGGCCAGTGGCGCGAGGTCGGTGTCGTCGAACGTGTTCAGGGCGACGGGCGCGTCGGCCGGCGCGTCGGCGAGCGGCGGCTTGTCCAGCACCGCCGGCGAGGTGTACGCCGAAACCGCCGTGGCACTGGCTACCGCATCCATCAGCGCGATCTTGAATCCGTCGTAGGCGTAGTGGGCGTAGGCCAGTTTGCCGGCATGTGCCGCCGGCTGGAATGCCCCGCCGACTACATTCGTGATCGCCTCGGGCGCCGCCCCGTCGGCCATCCGGTAAATATTGAAGATGCCGGTTTCATCGCTCGCGAATAGTAGCCGGCCCGCTTCGTCGAACGCCGGCGATCGTTCGTCGGCCGGCGTGGCGAGGACGGCGGCATCGCCCGTGCCATCGGGGCGGATCCGGTAGAGATCGCGACCACGGCCGAGCTGGCGGGCGTAATAGATCCACGATCCATCCGGGCTCCAGGCCGCGTCGCCAACCTGGGTGCCGTCGTTGAAGTGCGTCACGGGCTGAACCGTTCGGGTCGTGACGTCGAACAGGTGCAGGTTGGTCGACCCATCGTTTTGCCGGACGAACACGATGCGCTGCCCGTCCGGCGCGTACGCCGGCCCGGTGGCGCGCTGGCCCTCGGTCAGACGGTTCTTTTTCTTCGTGTCCAAATCGATTTCGTAGAGATCGGCGATCAGGTGCCCTTCGGGTGAATCGCGCCGGCGGGCGTAGACGATGGCCTTGCCGTCCGGCCGCCAGCCGAACGAACGATCGACCGCGCGGACGAGTTTGTGTCCGAACGCACAGGTGTGGACGGATTCCGGCGCATCGCCCCAACCGTCGAGGTCGACCTGAACGAGCTCCCCACTTTCCAGGTCGCGGAAGTACAGACTCGTCGCCGAGAAATCTTCGCCCCGGTTCGACGTATACGCCAGCCGGCGCCCGTCCGGGGAGAACCGTGGATAGGCGTTCGAGAACCCCTCCGGCTCGATGATCCGGCCTTCGACGGGGTTCGCCGTGATGCCGGCCGTTTCCCGTTCGTAGCTGGTTTGGAGGCTGGAAATCCAGGCGTCGTATACGTCGGCCGCTGGCTCTCCTACCACCTCTTCGATGGCCCTATCCACATTCCAATTCCGCCACTCCCCGAGGGCCTCGCTGATGCGCCGAAGCACGTCTTCCCCGTACGTGGCCGCCAGATACCGCGTGAAGGCATGCCCCTGGTTGTAGACCGTCTCACGGAGCAGGCTGTTGTGGGAGTAGAAGCCGCCCATATCCGCGAGCGACATCGCCTCGCCGGCGAGGACGCGCGTCCGCAAGAGCATGTCCCGGTGCGAATCCCAGTCGTCGTACCCCAGCCACGAGCGCTGGTACTGGGCGGTGCCTTCGGCCAGCCACGCGGGGTTGCTGATGCCGGCGATGGGATAGGTGACGATGACGTTCGGGTAGCCGTAGAGGACGTCGGGCCGGCGGACGTTTTCGTAGGCCAGGAGTTGGAAATAGAGGAACGGGACGCGCCGGCTCATCTTCATCGTCGTCTGTACCTGGACGATGTGCGTGAACTCGTGCGTGATGACGTTGCGGAGCCAGTTGTGGTCGCCCCGAAGTGGCGTATCCAGGCTCGGCGCCCAGATCTCGATCTTATTGTCGAAGAAATAGGCCGCGCCGTTCGAATAGTCCTCGTAGTCTTTGAGGATGATCGCGACCTTCGTGTCGGGCTTGCGCTGGTAGAGATCCGTGATCGGTCCGTAGATGTCCTCCGCGATCCGGGCGACGACCTGCGCGCTCCGGCTCGTGCCCCGCCCGTCGGCGTCCTGGTGGTAGATGATGTTGAAGTGATCGGTCTCGATCGTGTACCAGGAGAGGCCCGGGCGAGCAAAATCGTAAAACGCGATGGATTCCTGGGCGGAGGCGGGGCGGATTCCGACGGCCAGGGCCAGTGTGATGGCCGTGATGAAAAAAACGATGTCAGCCCGACCGAAGGCACGGCCTAGCCGGGCCGTAGCGGAGACACAAGCGAAGCGACTGATCAGCGGAGCGAATAAACCTCCATCCACATGGCACTCCGTCATTCGGAGGGAGGTCTCTCCGCTTCCCCCCGATGGAATCGGGGGTTCGGTCGAGATGGCAGGTCGGTTTTTGATAGACACCACTCTGCGCCATCCCCACAACGCAGGTAATTCTGACGCGATAGGGAGGCATTTGGGGGAAGCCTTCATCGGATCACCGCCAGTTTGATGAGCGCCGTCTCCGTCGATCCCGAGGCGTCGGTGGCTTCGATGCGGGCGTAGTAGAGGCCACTGGCGGCATCGGTCTGCCAGAGGATGTCGGTTGGCACGCCGGCGCGCGCATCGGAAACATCGATCCGGTCGACCAGGCCGCCCGCGGCATCCACAATCGTGATACGGACTCGCACATCCCGCGTGGGTCGGATCCGCACAAAGGTCCGCCCATCCCGAATAGGATTGGGCCAGTTGTAGGTCTCCGCCGCCACCAGAAGGCCATCGCCGGGCTGTGGCTCGGGCGCCGGAGGGGTCAGGGTGACAAAACTAGCGTTTGTGTTTCCCTGGAAAAGCCTCCCCCACCAGATATCGTGCAAGCCGTCGATGGCCCAGCCCGCCAGAACACCCTTATCGTCGACCGCAAACAGCTGCCCATCTTGCAATAACGGCGTTGCCTGCAGGTAACGCCCGACGGCCAGCGGGAAGCCGGCGACCAGCTCGCCGGGCGTAGCGAGGTCGTAGGCATACACATTTCCATCCAGCGCGGCAACCACGATCGCCAGGGGGCTATCCGCGGAGAATCGCGCCACGAGGGGTTGCGCCTCGACTTCCGCCGGCAACGCGATCGGGAATCCGTCGGCCATCCCCCCACCCTGCGAGATCGCGAGCAGCTGTCGTCCATGCACCACCACCGCATCGAGCCGACCGTCGTCATCGACGTCAACCAGCGTCGGGAATGAGGGCAACGCCTCGCCGGCCTCACCCCAGGTCGACAACGGAACGGAGCGCACCTCGCCTCCTGCAAGCAGCCAGTGCAAGATAGTACCGTTCTTCTGTGGCGCGACACCCACCAGTTGCCCCCGTTCGGAGCCGAGGGCGAGTTGACCGACGCGGCTGTCGGGCAACGAAAACGACCAGTCCGGCGTATCGCCGGCGACCGTCACGCCGTCGAGCGTCCACACCGCCAATCCGGCGCCCGGCGCCGCCGCGATCGCCAGCGGCATGACGCCATCTACCACGGTCACGGGCAGCGTCGGACCTGAAAAAGGCGCAAATGGATCGAACGTAATCAGCACCTGTTCCCCGTCTCGCCAGAGGATCGCCGCAAATAAACCACTCGCCTCGTCGTAGACCAGGCTCGCCCGATCCGACACGGCGAAGTAGTCCGGCTCCAGGTTAAAGGGCACGGTCGTGAAGCTCCCTTCGTCGTACTTCCCGACCCCCACGATTCGATTCAACGTCTCGTAGATGAAATAGACAGCGCCATCTGGCCCGATAACGGGCGACGCCCCGACTCGAGGACCTGGCCTGAGTACGACGCCATCCCGCACTACTACAAGATCACGCGTATTGGCGACCACAAGAGCCCCGTCGCCGGCGCGCATGATATAACTTCCACGCTCGAATCCGACTTCGGACAAGACGGGCAACCCGTCGATGGGTAAAAAGCCGTCTTCTACGGCACGGCGGTAGGTAAACTGCATCGTCGCCTCGCGCGGCGAGAAATCCTCCAGCACAACGAAGCTGTTCGCGCCATCGTTCGAGCGGCTGTTTGGATGGGTGGCCGGCCCGAACCGGTTTTCGTAGAGCCGCACCTCCTCCCCGTTCGCCGCGATGACGATCACCGGGTTGCCCTCGTAATAAAAATCGAACGGCGAGCCCAGGTGCGACTGCGGGGCAAACGGGTTCTCGCTTGGGAAGCCGAGGTCCTGGCCGGAGTCTGCCTCTTCGAGATCGACCCCGCGCCGGTTCGGGTCCGCGTTGACGCGATTTGACGCCAGCCCCTCGGCGATTACCCGCTCGTCGACGTGCCAGATGAGCAGGCCGCCGTCGAGGGCGTTGTCGTCTTCGTCGAGCCCGCCCGGGAGCGCCCAGTCGAAGTTATCGGCATCCACCACCACCCCGCCGGCAAAGGCATCCACATTCACACCGTTAAAATCCTCCTGCCCGTTGGCGTAGCGCTGCTCTTCGATCTGGCCATTGCGGTAGACCTGGAGCACGAGCCCATCCTTCTCCACATCACGCCGGCGGTGTTCCACCAGAAAGTACTCCGCGCCGGATATGGGCACCCGAACGGCATCCGAGCTGGCGGGGTCCGACGCCGGCCGGAGGGTCGACGTGATGGGATCTGGGCCGGTGACGAGCGCCGGCTCGATCCATCCCAGGAAATACTTCGTCCACGCCTCGGGCTCGGGCGCGAGCAGGCCGTTGTAGGCAAAAAGCCCGAGCGGGTCCATGAGGCCAAAGGGTCCGATGGCGCTCTGGCCGTCTTCCGTGTTGAAGAGATCGGGGACGCCGAGGTAGTTGAAGAAACTGGCGGCCATCAGGCCGTTGATCGAAAACCCGATGAGAAATTCGCGGTCGCCGAGGAAGTCGAACCCCTTGCGAGACTCCGTCCGGGGGATGATCATCGTGCTTGTCACGGGCAGCCCCTTAAACGACACCGCGCCGGCGAGACGCTCCAGCGCATCTTCCCCGAAATAGATCGATGGCAGATCCTGCGGCGTTTTGTCGAGTATCGTCCCGATCAGCTCAATGTCCCGGCCGACGCCGGCGTGGAAAAGCATAAAGGCCGTCGTGGAGGGGTCAAAACCCGAGACATCGAACGAAGAGGTCGTGCCGGCGAGCGTCCAGGCCTCGGCGACGAGGTCGGCGAGTTTCGCGCGCTCGGCGTCCGACTCCGCGTCGAGGCCCGTCGGGCTGTAGGCGGCCATCCCCCCGGAAACCCGCACCACTTCGGGCAGCAGATGAGTGCGGACGGTCGTTTGCCCATCCGAAACGCGGGCGACGTAGTTTTCGAGGAAGGCGAGGTGCGCCTCGAAGTAGCCGGCGTCGTGGGGCAGCGGGTCGATCGCGGTGGTGAGGGTGTCGAACAACGCGTGGTCGAAGGTGCCGTTGCCAGTCGTGAACCGCGTGGTGTCCGGCTGGAACTCGACACGGAGGGCGATGAGGTCGTAGACGGGGGCGGCGGGCTTGCGAAGGTCCTGGCCAGAGGCCGGCGTGGCAAAAACAAACAGGCACAAAAAAAGAAGGGGGCCTGAAAAGACCCCGCGCGGGTGTGCCCGGATGTACCGCAATTCACGCATTTAATTCGGTGAGAAGCCACCTTACGCAACAGGTCCCTTCCTTTCCGAGGAGGGGTGCCGGAGGCGGGGTGGTTGCCATTCGGTGCGCAACCACCCCACCCCGACGAGGGTCGGGGTTGCCCCTCCTTGGAAAGGAGGGGACCCTCTCAGTACCACAGCGTTTCGCTTGCGAGACGACCCGTCTCTGACTACCGCGCAAAGTTCAGCAGCAGCGAGAATCGCATCGTGTTGGCGAGCGGCGAGTTTTCTTCGAGGGCGTAGATGTAGGAGAAGTCCACCCCGATGATGTTGTACCGGATGCCGGCGCCGAGCGTAAGGAATTTCCGGTTACCGTTGTACGGGTTCTCGTAGAAGTAGCCGGTGCGGAGGGCGAAGAGGCTGTTGTACCAGTACTCGAGGCCGACACCGATCGTCATCTGCTCGAACACACTCAGCGACTCCAGTTCAGCGGCGTCGTCCTGGAGGGCGTTGGTGCGGACCTCGATGGGCGACCAGGACGAGAAGATGGCCTTGTAGAACGGATCCGCGTTGTTGAGCGAATCGACCTTGATGAGGTCCTTGTTGAAGTCGTTCACGATCGTGATGCGGTTAAACTCGTCAAAGTCCACCGTGTACGCCCAGCCGATGCGCATGTTGGTCGGGATCGGGTCCGCCTGTTCGCTATCCGAGTACTGGACTTCCGGGCCCATGTTGGCCAGGTTGAAGCCGGCGGACAGGACGCCTTTGGCCGCGCCGAGGTTCATCGGGCGCGAACGGTAAAGGGCCGCGATGTCGAACGCGGCCGCGACACCGGCCTTCGTCTCCTGGCCTTCGACGCTCGTTCCCGGCGCGAGGTTGGAGTAGATGAAGCGGAGGCTGGTGCCAAGCGAAAGGGTAGGCATCACTTTGAAGCCGTACGAGAGGCCGACGGCGAGGTCGTACGAGCGGAAGGTGCCGGTGGGGTTGTTCTGCCCATCGCGTCCTTCGTGTTCACCGAGGAAAAGGTAGGTGATGTGCGCGCCGAAGGTGCCGATGCCTGGCACGCTCTTCTTCGCCATCAGGTACTCGTAGAACAGGCCGGCGTTAAACTCCGGCAGCCAGTTCGAGTGCGTGAGGCCGAGTTCGGTGCCTTCTTGAAAGGCCAGGCCGGCGGGATTCCAGAACGTGGCGCTCGCGTTGTCGGCGAGGGCGACGCCGGCGTTGCCCATGCCGGCGGCGCGGCTATCGGGCTCGATTTTGAGGAAGACGACGGCGGCGCCGCCCACCTGCGCGAGTGTGGGTGTGGCCAGACTGGCCATCATTAGCGTAGCCAGGAAGGCGCCGGCGATGAGGCGCAGGCGATTCGAGGGGGCCGCACCGGTAGATTCCCCGGGAGATTGGGTTGCATTCATGGTCGTCGAACGGTTAAACAGCGTGAACACACGGAGGCTGCTTTGAGCGTCTTTCCTGTTGGATGAGTGATACATGATTTCTATGATAATATCGCGCCAAACGGCCCAATGACAGGATAGATCCCACATCGGCGGCGGCGCGCGGGGTTTCAGGTTATCGGATGACCGCCAGCTTCTCGATGTGTTCGGAAACGTGGCGCTCGCCGTCCTCGCGTTCCATCTCCACGCGTAGTTTGTAGAGATAGACGCCGGCAGACAGCGGGTCCGTGTCTTCGTCCAGGCCGTCCCATTCCAGTTGGAAGGGGCCGCCACTCAGCAAGTCTTCGGTTTCGAGCGTACGAATCAGCCGGCCGGTGAGCGTATAGATGCGCACCTGCACACGCGCCAGCGGGTTGCTGGCCTGGTTGTGCTCGAACACGAACCGGGTGAGCCCGGAGGTCGGATTCGGATAGGTAAATACATTGCGCAGGACGAGGTCCTGCGCGTCGGCGACCAGGTAGTCGAGCGTCGCCGTGCTCGAGTTATTCAGCACGTCCCAGGCACGGATTGAAAGGGTGTTGAACCCTTCTTCCTGCTCGGCCAACTCCCAGGTCACGGCGCCGCGCTGGTACGAGTTTTCTTCGCTCTGGAACGCATTTCCTATGTCGAGCGCGCCGGCCTCGTCGCCATTCACGATCAACAACAGTTCGTGTCCCACGCCGGCGCCGACGGTGTTGATACCGCTCTCGTCGAACAGCTTCACGATCAGCTGCGGATTCGCGTTCGTGAGGCCGCCAGATACGAAGGTGGTGTCGTTGAGAAACAGCGACAGCTCGGGGCCCCGGCTGTCATTGGGCGGGTTATCGGACGTCCCGCCGACGATCACGTTCTCCGTAAACCCGAGGGCATGGGTGCTCTGCGACGCGGCGTAGAGGGAGATCCGACCGGGTTGGTTGCTGTAGGAAATATCTTTCGGGACGACAAAAACGGCCTGGAACCGCCCCTGCCTGGCTTCCACCTGGCCGCGCCAGATGAGGTCCTCCCGGACGGTGTAATAGGGCCGCGCGAGCCACCGCTGGTCCGGCACGGGAATCTGGCGCTCGGCATCGAAGACGCTGAGCACGACGGGTCCCTCGAAAGCAGGGTCGAGCTGCCCCGTCGCGTCTGTCACCACGCCGTCGATCGTCACACGGTCCAGCGCGCGCAACGGGGCGGTCTGGGCGATCACCGACTGCCCGTTGACGGTTTCGACCCGGGCCTGGTAGCCGGGGAAGCCCATCCGCATGGTCGGGTCGCCGAGGAGGTTGAACTTGCGATTATTCCCCTGCAGGCCGACGGACGAGTTTTTGGTGATGCGCAGGATGTCCCCGAGCCGGCGCGGCTGGCCGTTCACGTCCAATTGAAACATGTCCTGCGTGAGCCGGCGGTTGAGGCCCACATTCAGACTGGTGCTGTCCGGACTGGTGTAGACGAGCCGCACGGTGGTCATCAGCGCCACGGCGCCGCCAGTCGGGTTTAACAGCAGCGCTTCCGCTCCGCTCTGAAAGCCGGCCAGATCCCACCAGCCAAACGAGCAGGTGGCTGTGACAAAGATGGCCAGCCGGTCGTAATTGTCGAGCGCCTCGGCATCCTCTCGGGTAAAGATTTCTTCCTGCGCCAGCCCATCCTCCCCCCCATGGCCGCTGTAGTTCACGACGAGGGTGCCTTCCTCCAGCGCATTGATGATCTCATCGCGCGCCTCGGGTATCTTGAAGCCGTTACGAAAGACCCGCTGGAAAGAAGACGCGTAGATCTTACGGACGTTGATGTTGGCGTAACGGTCCTGGATGAGGTCAGCGACGACATCGGCGTTCTGGAGGTGGAGGTCGAAGTCGTTCTGGGTGCCGGAAAGGCCTGTCGGGCCGTCGTCGGCGAGGAAGGTATACACCGATCGCCAGGCTCCGAACGTCACGGGGTCTTCGTAGTGTTTGATCTTGTCGAGCACGACCTGTGCGTCGGCTTCGGTCTGCACGGGAAACCGGCCGATGCCGATATCGACCCGTTCCACCAGGGCGCCGCGGGGCGCCGGCGAACCGAACGTGTCGTACGGCCAGACGCCCTCGTCGGGATCCAGCAGCCCGAAGTAGTCATCGCTCGTGAAAGACTTATCGGGTGTGAGCGAATCATCCGTTTCGTAGGGCGGGATCCAGTTGGTCATCTCGAGCTGTTCGCCGCCGAGGCCCCGGTAGTTGTAGTGGCCATCGCCAAAAAACAGCACGTATTCGAGTCGCTGGGCGTCGACCGGGGCGCGGTCGTACAGAAAACGGATGTAATCCCGGGTCGCGCGCATGTCCACCACGCCGCCGGAGAATTCGTTGAATACCTGGTCGATGAGGGTGACAACCGTCGGGATCCCATCAGCCTCGCGCATGGCGGCGAGTTCGTCTGCGTAGGGTTTAAAGATCGCGGGCGTCAGGATGAGAAACCGGGGGAATGACGCCAGGCCGTGCAGGTTCTGAGCCGACACCGCCGTGGCCTGGCCGGCTTCCAGCGGCTGCGCCACACTTTCGGTAAAGGCGATCAGCTCACGCGGGCGCGTCCCATCCGCCACTTCGATCTGCACGGCGTAAGCCGCACCGGAAGCTTGAACGGCCAACGGGCGAATGGCGCCGGGCTCCGTCACGTCCCACACCTGCGGCTCGGCCGTAAACCCGCTCAGCAGGAATTCATACCGGCCGGCACGGTTGAGCGGCGTCACAAACCGGATCGCGCCATTTTCGGCCGTAAGGCGCTGGGGATAGGTCACGCGCAGCCAGTCCAACGCCGCCTCGGGCGAGTTGGACTGCTGTTGCAGGGTCATCGCCAACGCAAGCCCGGCGCCGGCGTCGACGGTCTGCGAAAACGACACGGTCGTCAGCAAAGCGGAAGGTGTTTCCTGACCCGGGCGGACGGCGCCCGTGATCGCCTGCCCCAGCCGCTCGACGCCCGAGTCGAAGTACGCGAGCGCGGAAGGGTTGGACTTGATGGCCACGCGGGCCTGGTAGGCGACGACGCCGCCGTCAAATCCGGGCGGGCGCACACCCGCGAGGATGTCCAGCCGGCCCTGCGGGTTGATCGGGCTGCTGAGCCAGGTGAGGCCGCTGCCGTTCTGTTTGCTCCAGTTGAAGTCGTCGAAATCCACGAACAACCGGCCGTCCACCTGATCGACCACGTCGGCGTCTGGATAGGCCGGGAAGTCGCCGGCGACGACCCGCTGGCCGGCGGGAGCGGAAATCTTCAGGAAATAAGCGTTTTCGTTGGAGAACGGGTGCACGTAATGCTCCCACGCCCCAGACTCTTCACCGACGCGCCAGCCGCCGGGCGCCGCGCCATAAAATAGCAGCACGTCCGCATCGCCGAACGATCCATCGCCCCCGCCACGGACAAACACGGGGTTCTCGACGAGGTCGGCCGCGCGGGGAGCGCTGTTGAGCGCCGGCACCGGCGCGCCGCCGTTGCCGTAGATCTTGAGCTGGTTTGGCTCGATGGTCGCCGGATTCAGACCGATTCCGCTGAGGAAGGCGTTATCGATTCGGTAGATGCCTTCTTCGGTAACAGGGATCCGGAACACCGTTCCATCCGCGAGCACGCTCTGATCCACAATGGCGTGCGGGTTCAGCGCACGCGCCGCGAGCGCGTTGACCTGTTGCGCCGGCCGGGCGCCGTCGCGGTAGGCGACGTCGATACGCACCCGGCGATATCGACGCAGCGTGTTGGTCTCCGCGTCGTATTGGACAAACTGGACCCGAAGCGAAGCCACGGCGCGCTTGCGGTAGGTGCCGAGTTCATCGACGGTGGCAGTCGGCGTGGCAAGGGCGGTGATGAGCTCGGCCAAAGGCCCTGAATCCCCGAGGACGACCGGCAGCGTCACCTCGTCGAAGTCGGATGACACGACGCGGACCTCCGGTAGGGCGAGCGAGGGCAGGGTGAGGAGATCGGAATCCGAAAAGAGGCCGCCGGCGATCGCGGCGGCGACGGAAGAGGTGAGGGTGGTGGCCTTGAGGCTATCGAGTGTGGCGGCAAGTGGGCGATTCCAGGTGGCGTCGATCTCGATCGTCACGCCATTGGCCCGTTCCTCGACGACGCGGAACGCGGCATCCTGAGCAAGCGCCGGCCGGCAGAACGCCGCGGCGAGCAGGAGGAGTGCAAACGCGCTATAACGACCCGCGATATGTCGACACATGGTGCGATCCATCGAAATCCAGAACCTCGCCCTTCACCCGCGCCTGGCGGCCGGGTGGACAGGCAGTCCGCACAGAAGTCTGTGCAGGAAGGTAGATTCAGCTGTTACGTCGAAGAGACAGGCGAAGCACATGCGACGCCGCTTAAGGGAGTATCGTAACAGATTGATTTCGATAGGCGGGTAAAAAAGAGTGGTGGTAAACGAGTAAAAAACGAGGGTCCGTCCTACTTATTGACGGACGACGGCGGTTGATTTATGTGTTTGAGAACACCGCCCCCGTAGCCCAGGTTCCTGAGTGTATCAGGTGGGCTGGCGAGATCGTTACTGGGAGGTATCGGCGGCGTCGGCCCGAAACTCAAGCCCCGAGTTGGCGATCAGTTCTTTCAGCCGGACGATCCGCTGCAGCTCGGTATGGAGCCGGCGGCTGGACTCCTCCACGTCGCGCAGCGGCGCCATGAGATCGTCCTCAAGTCCCATCTGCCGCCCGATCTCGAGCAGCAACTGGGCGTTGCCGGAGAGGATGGACAGCGGATTGTTGATGTCGTGGTAAAACGAGGACAATCCCTTGCGCGTCTGCCCCAACAACTGCGATTGTTCGTACTCCCGTCGTGCCATCAGCCCCAGCCTGCGGAGAATCTTGCGATAGAGGGTACTCTCCAGATAGATTCGCACGGTGTCCGCCTCAATCTGAGCGTCCTGCGGGGCCACGAGGGTGGTCAGCTGTTCAAACAGCGCGCTCGCGGCCGGCGCCGGCGGGGCGTCCACCAGGGCAATGACGTCGATATCGACCAGTACATCTTCCCCGAGCGCCTCGAGGGTAGCCAGATCCACTCCCGGAGTACGGGTGTCGATCAGCAGTACATCCACCGCTCGCGTTTTGAACAGTGTCAATAGCGCCGGCACGCTGTCCACCGAGAGGGTAGTTTTGGCCATCCGGTGCCGATCCACAACCGCGGTGTAGCGGGCGGCGTCGGCAGAGGGGGCCAGGATGGCGAGGGTGTCGGCGCCGAAAACGTGGGGTTCGTCCATATCAAAACGCATCGAGTGGGCGGGGCGCATCCACCTGGATGCCGGCGTCCGTCCGTTTGAGGCTTGCGATTTCGACCGTCGGGTCGTGCTCGAAAAACAACTTCCACCCGCCGGCTACCGCCTCCTCCAGAAACGCCTCCTTTTCGCGGATCGTGTCCATGGGAAACAGGTCGTACGCCATATTCCACGCCGGAGGCAGGTGTGCGCTCGTCGGCAGCAGATCGGCCATGTAGACGAGCGTTTCCGCGCCGGCGCCGATCTTCACGAGCTGCATCGCGACGGTGTGGCCCTCGGTCGGGATGAGCTCGATGCCGGGCAGCACCGTCGTCCGCCCGTCCAGCAAGTTCAGCTGACCGGATGCGCCGAGCGGCTCCAGGTTGTCGTTCAGGAAAGAGTTGCGCTCGCGCACGTTCGGGATCTTGGTCCACTCCCAGTGCCGGCGTTGTACGTGGTGCACGGCGCGGTCGAACACGATCTCGAGCCGATCCCCCACGCGGCGCGTCGAGCCGCCGCAGTGGTCGAAGTGGAGGTGGGTGAGCAGCACATCGGTGACGTCGCTCGCCGAAAAGCCGGCTTTTTGGAGCGAAGCATGCAGCTCGTGCGTCGACCGATCGACCGAATAGATGTCGCCGAACTTGGTGTCGTACTTATCCCCAAGGCCGTTATCGATGAGCAGGAGCCGGTCGCCGGCTTCCACGAGTAGGCACCGCATGTGCATGGGAATCCGGTTCTTCGCGTCGGCGGGGATCTTGCGTTCCCACAACGGTTTCGGGACGATGCCGAACATCGCGCCGCCGTCCAGGGCGAACCGCCCGGTCTCGATCGTGTGGAGGGTGAAGGATCCCAGGTTGAGCATGGTGTTGGTCTACAATTCGCCGGACGGGAAGTCTTTAAAATGTCCGTTGCTCTGGACGCGTCGGCGTACATCTTCCACTTGCTCCACCTGGGGGATGAGCGCCTCGAGGTGGCGCGTCAAAAACCGGATGCGCTCGTTTTCGGAGAGCATCTCCAGCACGCCTTGCTTCTGGTCCCAATCCAGCCCGGAGTTGTGGGCGATAAAATAAGACACGCCGTCATCGTTCTGGTAGAGGTAGGGCCGCACGGTCCGGCCGGCCAGCTCCAACAGCCGCATATGCTGGGTGATCACGCGCTCCCGGAGGTCGATCTGCAACGGCTCGTCGGGCTCGACCACCGTTTCGACTTTCGCCGTCAGATAGCTGTGGGCTTCCATCAGTTCGATTACCCGAAACCGGCGCTCGCCGGTGACGACGATGTCCATCCGGCCGTCCTCGTATCGGGTTGGGATGGCGGTAATTCGCGCCGTGCACCCGATCTGAGCCATCTTCCCCTCGTTGGTGTACAGGATGCCAAATGGGGATTCCTTCGCCAGGCAATCCTTCACCATCTCCCGGTACCGCATCTCGAAGATATGCAAGGTCGTCTGCTCGGCCGGATACAACACCATGCCGAGGGGGAATAGAGGGAGCGTATAAGCCTTGGCCATGGGTCGTAACGACGGCAACTTCTGAGCGCGTACGGTCTGCCATCCAATGTGCGACAGCCCAAACGGTTTCACCGCAGCCGCCTGAGCGCCCAGAAGCCGGCCGCGGCGATAGCCCCCATGCCCCCCATGACCTCCCAGCGCAACAGGAGCGCCCCTCCGACGCCGAACATGAGGCCAAACAGCACCGCAAGCGCCGCGAGGGACCGTAGCAGCATGGGCCGCAGCGGGGGGGCCGGCGGGAGGTCATGCCGGAGCCGCAACGCCTCCCACCCGGGTCCGGGCGGGCGGATCGACCGGTAAAAACCGACCAGCGTGGCATCCGCCTCGGGGCGTGTCGCATACATGGCGGTCAGCCAGATCGCCGTCGTGATCCCGGAGATGACGAACAGGCGCAGGCCGAAGTCGGGAATCGCCAACGCCGGCACCAGCGACGTCGCCAGACCCAGCGCGAAGCCGGCCAGCATGGCGGCCAGCTCGGCCGCGGCGTTGATGCGCCACCAGAACCAGCGCAGGATGAGCACCATCCCCGGCCCGGTCCCCATCGCGATCACCAGCCGAAACACCTCGCCGATGCTGGTCGCGTAAAAAGCGGCCACAGCCCCGACGACGGTGATGAGTAGCGACGCCCAGCGGCCGAACACGACCAGCTCGCGCTGACTCGCGTCGGGGCGCATGAAGCGACGGTACAGGTCGTTCACAAGGTACGACGCGCCCCAGTTGATCTGGGTGGAGACGGTGCTCATGAACGCCGCCAGCAATGAGGCCACGACGAGCCCCAATACGCCGGCCGGCAGGTAATCCAGCATCAACTTCGGATACCCCAGCTCGCGATCCTGCAAATCCGGGTAGATGACCAGCGCCGCGAGCGCCACGAGGATCCACGGCCACGTCCGCACCACATAATGCATGATGACAAACAGCCACGCCGCCTTTTCGGCCTCGGCTTCCGTGCGCGAGGCCGCGAGGCGCTGGACGAATTCACCCCCGCCGTCGGAACGTCGGAAGGTCCACCACTGAAGCGTCGTGTAGGCGACGAAGGTGGTGAACGAGATACCGGCCGTGGCGCTCCAAGCTATACTAAAGACAGACCCGGCGCTCCACTCGATCGGTACGAAAGCCAGCACATCGAAGTCGGCCGCTTCTCGGGCGCGCTCTGCCAGCAGGGCCAGCCCGCCCACTTCCGGGCTCCAGATCGCGTAATACGCCACGGCCAGCGCGCCGCCCAGGGCCAGGACAAACTGGAAAAAATCGGTCGCCACCACGCCCCATAGCCCGGCAAACCCGGTATACACCAGCACCACCACCGAAATCCCTATTACCGTCAGCAGCTTGGGATCGAGCCCGAGGATCCGATCGTCCACGCTGAACCCCAGCCCCTCCCACACTCCGAGGGCGGCCACCACTTTCACGGCGGCCAGCATGATGTAGCCGATGCCGATGCAGTTGATCGGGACGGCGAACAGGAACGCCTTCACGCCGCGCAACACGCCGGCCGTTTTCCCGCCATACCGCCGCTCGATCAACTCGGCGTCGGTGATGATCTCGCTCCGCCGCCACAGCCGGGCAAAAACGTAAATCAGGACGACATGCCCGATCCCGAACGCCCACCACTCCCAGTTGCCGGCGATCCCCCGCGTCCCCACCACGCCGGCCACGTACAGCGGTGTGTCGATGGAAAACGTGGTGGCGGCCATCGACGTGCCGGCGAGCCACCAGGGCAACGACCGGTCCGATACAAAAAACTGCTCGATCGACTGCGTCCCCCGCCGCGCCAGGTACACCCCGACACCCAGCGTGGCGACCATGTAGACGGCGACGACAACCCAGTCGATGGCGATCATGGCGTTACTGGATGCCGGCGCTCATCGTCAGCATCCGCTCGATGGGCAGCAGCGCTTTCAGGCGCAGGTCCTCGTCCATCGTCAGCTCGGGTTGTTCGTATTTCAGGCAGAGGTACAGCTTTTCGAGCGTATTGAGGCGCATATGCGGGCATTCGTTGCAGCTGCACCCGTTCTCCGGGGGGGCGGGGATGAAGGTCTTTGTCGGATAGGCCTTTTCCATCTGGTGCAGGATGCCGGCCTCGGTCGCCACGATAAACGTGTCGCGGTCGCTCTGGCCGGCGCGGCGCAGGATGGCCGTCGTGGAGCCGATAAAGTCGGCATGCCGCAACACGGCCTCCTCGCACTCGGGGTGCGCCAGCACTTCGGCCTCGGGGTGGCGGATTTTCAGCTGCACGAGCTTTTGCTCGCTGAACACCTCGTGGACGATACATACGCCATCCCAGATGAGCATGTCGCGGCCGGTTTTCTTCGCGAGGTAGCGGCCCAGATTGCGGTCCGGCGCGAAAATGATCGGCGTCGACTCCGGGATCTGGCGGATGATGTGTTCGGCGTTGGAGGATGTGACGATGACGTCGCTGAGGGCCTTCACGCCGGCGCTGCAGTTGATATAGGAGACGACGAAGTGGTCCGGGTGAGCCTTCGTAAACGCCTCGAATTCATCCGGCGGACAGGAATCGGCGAGCGAACAGCCGGCGTTGAGGTCCGGCAAAACGACCTTTTTGGTGGGATTAACGATCAGCGCCGTCTCGGCCATGAAGTGGACGCCGGCGAACACGATGAGGTCCGCGCTCGTCTCCGCCGCCTTGCGGGCGAGCCCGAGCGAGTCGCCGATGTAGTCGGCGATGTCCTGGATGTCCGCCTCCTGGTAATAATGAGCCAGGATGACGGCGTTTTTCTCTTTCTTCAGCCGCTGGATCTCGGCGACGAGGTCGAGCGTGGGGTCGATCTCCTGGGCGACGTAGCCGGCGCTGAGGTCGAGTACCGGGATGTGGAGCATCTGGGCAGATGGCGTTGGTGGCGGTGGCAGGGTCTCCTGGGGCTTCAACGCGGGGTGCCGCCGGCAGGTTCGGATGGGGCCGGAGGGGGAGGCATGATGGCGTATGTAGTGTTGTACGAAACGGATGCTTCGACTCTTTGAGCACCGTCATCCCCGACCCCGATCGGGGATCCATGAGATGCGTAGGAGTGGCAGAGAAGCACGACAGGAACCGCAAGCGAGGTATTCTCAAGCCATCTATGGATCCCCAATCAAGTTGGGGATGACGAAGAACAGGCGGATTGCCCGTCAGATGCGTTCATTTGATACGGCCTCAACTCCTGATTCGCTGGTAATGCGAATAAAGATGGGGCATGAGGGCGTGCGCCGAGCGGTGTTTTTTTAACCAGCCCTTTCATCCCAACCATACGCAACGGCGTACGTCGCAGCGCGTGATAAGGGGCACAGATTTGCCCTTTCATCACCACACAACGCAGCGTATATTCCACGTTGCGGTTATCTAGACCTCTGCACGTCTTCCAATCTCTCACCATCCATGACGGTTTTTCGCACCCGTTCGCCCCAAGCCCTATTCCTGGTGCTCCTGCTGACTTGGGCAGCCCGAGAAACAGACGCGCAATTCGTCACGACCTGGATGGACATCGGGGAGATGCACCACGGCTACTCCGATATAGGCGCCCACAATGACGCCATCATGGGGCAAACAGGGTTGAATTGGCCGGCCATTTTACGCGGCTCCAACCACTACCGCGCCCAGGCCTACTGGATCGGGGTAAAAAACTGGACCGATCCCAGCGGACAACCCTGGGACTACCGAGTCGCGCGAAACGGTCTCCATGTCGATGGAAGTTCGGTTTTTACTCCCGTCGAAACCCGTCTCACGGCCCGGTTCGAGGATACCGAGGTGATCGTGGATGGCGTGCCCTCGTTTCAATACAACCAGGGTACCCAGCTCTCGCCTCAACATGATAAACTCGCCATCGTCGACGACGTCGATCCCGACCTCCCAGCCGACCGGGTGATCTACCAAAGGTATCGCTCTATCCTGGGCATCGACACCGAACGATGGGTGTACGCCTACGCCAACGAACAACACGACGATTATCACATCATCCGCCGGCGGATGA